>JAFAPL010001124.1 GCA_019247135.1 Chloroflexota bacterium
TGACTCTGGTTTAGAGTCGGACCCGTTGGAAGGCTCGCTGGCGGCGATTGTGAGTGACGGCCGTGTCGCCTACCTGAGCATTCGGCCGCACTTTCTGTGGCAGCGACGCCGCGACCAGGAGCAAACGGACGAAATTATCGTGCGCGCGCAGCAACCAGCTGCGGTCGCGGGGGCTGCTAGCGGCATCAGCATTCCTTCGGCAACGACACCGATCACAGTCGCCGCAATACTCGTGGCAGTGGGCTTTGGATTGCGCCACAGCAAGCGCTCGCGCGGTTCTCGCTCCAGTCAGCAATCGTCGCTGATGAATGCTTTGCGCCGCGGGCAACTGGTCAGTGGAAGAGGCTCAGTTGTGCACGCTGATCCGGGGGTGGTCAGTGGCCCGGAGAGCGAGCTGCACGCGTGTATCAACCCCGAGTTTTGCTCAGGATGTCGGCCGAGCGACCTTCCGCCGTCCACCGTCTGCTGATCAGCCAGCGGCCTGCCTTTACCGGCATACCCTCGGAGTGCTCCGGGAATAATGGCTTACTGTTCCTGACTGGTGCCGTTGGCAACGCCACCTGGGCGGGCACGCCTTTGGCGCCGTTGCTCCAGGAAGCCGGCGTCCTGGACCAGGGCATCGAGGTCGTCTTCTTCGGCGGCGACATGGGTACTGAGGAGGTGCGCGATGTCAAAATGCCACAGCACTTCGCGCGCAGCATGTCGGTGGTGGACGCAATGGACTCACACAAGCTGCTGTGCTACGAGATGAATGGCGAGGCTCTAGCTTAGCTAAAATGCATGGCTTTCCCGTGCGCTTGATCGCCCCCGGCTGGTATGGCATCGCCAACGTCAAGTGGCTGCAGCGCATCGACGTGCTGCCGACCCGCTACGAGAACCGATTAATGGCACGCGACTACGTGATGATTCGCGAACAGCAGGTCGACGGTCAGACAGTGTGGACCGAAACATCCGTCGGTCGTGCATTGCTCAAATCGGCGCCGGCCAAAGTTACGCGAACCGGCAGCCAGTATCGGATCGTCGTCGGCGCCTGGGGTGCGCCGATCGCAAAAATCGAGGTCCAGATCGACGATGGGCCCTGGCTGCCAGCAACCATCGACCAGGGCCAGGACGCTGAGTTCGCCTGGAAACTGTGGTCGCTGGAGTGGCAGAACCCGGCTGTGGGCGAGCACGCCATCACCTCTCGAGCAACCGACGTCAATGGGCACGTGGCAGCCGGCGCACGACGACCCGTGGATCACCGGCAAACACACCTACTGGGAGAGCAACGGACAGGTCACGCGTGGTGTCCACATCGCCTGACTCCAAGCTGTGCGCAATCTGAATATGAACCACGCGCGACTGCTCAGGCTCCGAGCCATTGGCCAACAGCCGAACATCGGTCCTACCGTACATTTTTCCCAAATTGATGTCCTGACCCGATCTGGTGCCGGGCGCACTTTTCTCACACTCCTGACAGACACTCCGCTGAAACGCCAGTCGGGGTCAACGTCCGCGCTTCTTCCGATTGATTCGTCGGCTACGTTGCGCGAGCTTGCGTCGTGACGCCGCAGCCGTTCTGCTCGCACGGCTTGTTGGGCTGCTGGTGGCACGCGGCACCTCGTCCAGTGTCCGTTGTCTGTCGATTCGCACTCCGGCGTTGTACGTCTCCGCCCAGGCTTGCATGCCGTCAGATGTGGTCATATCGAAGCCAGAGGCCCAGCCTTGCATCACGAAGGCCTTGGCCAGACCGAAATTGGCCGGATCCTGCATTTCCCGCTCAAGCCGGCGGGTCGTGGCGGTCGTCAGCACACGCAGACACGCGTCCGCATTGCGCAGCCCGTACTCGCCCTGCAGGAATGTCCAGAAGGCCCGCAACTCTGTCACGATTTCCTGCGCACATCCCGGATCCGCCGACACTTTGCGTGGGAACAGCTCGAACAGGACCTCTCTCATCTCCGCCGCCGTCATCGTTGCCGGCGTCACCGCCAGGTACCCCATCCCCAGCTCGATCAACGTGTCCGCCCAGCCAATGGTGCCTCCCTGGTGCACCAACTCCAGCCCTTCCGCAGATTCCGCAAATCTTTCCATCACCACCTCGCGGTAGTGCATGGCGGCGTCTTCCAGGTACTCACCGTCGGGATTGAACACGGGCTGCTGTATGTCGAAACTCATCGGTTTTTCTCCTCCATGCTGATGCGCTCGGGAGCCTTGGGGCCGTCTGAGATCACGGGTGCCGCCACCCGGCACTCCCAGCGCGCGGCTCCTCGACCCTGGCCGTTCGATGCTGCCCAGCCATACATCCGGATGTCGGCCCATGTCGCATCAGAAACCATCGTCATCGTCGATATCGTCTTCGTCCCCGTCGCCAGCGTGCTCGTCGGTCTGATGTGCAGACCAGCACGCCACGCCGAGTGCCGACAACGCCGGCAAGACGTCCTCCCCTGACAGGCCGGACGCTGCGCTGAGCGCATCCACCAACTCATCGTCAGCCACGACGCCCAGACTGACCGACGTGATCTCAGGCATCGCCGCATGCTCCAGTTCCACGAGCTCCGGCATGATCCGGACCCGCACCGGGTTGAATGGAGCTGGCCATAGGAACAGCCACACATCGCTCGCCAGGCCAGGCTCATCTGCATCGCTCGATCCGGCCTCTGCTTCCAGGCCATCCTCTCCTGTCCGTTCGAGATCATCTAGTGTCCTGTCTCAGAAATTCGTAGTGCGAAACG
>JAFAPL010000761.1 GCA_019247135.1 Chloroflexota bacterium
GCTCGAGGACCAGTTTCGCATGTTCCTCGGGACGCGCATCCTGATCGATGCAGGTGCGGTCATCGGCGCTCACGGTGCAATCCCGGCCACCTCGAATGTTGCGCCTGCCGCGTCCGCCGAAGCCTGGGACTCAGCGATTCGTGGCGACTTCCCGTCTGCCCAGCGCGCCGTTGACGTGGTCGCGGGGTATGAAGACCTCGTGGACATCGCCAGAGGCGGCTCGCCGGACGCCGCCAGCTACGCCTCGATGAAGGCGATCCTGCATGACTGGGGCATCATCGCCAATCCGCGCTTGACGCGCCCGCTCCGCTCGCTCGCCTCGGACGAGCTCCCGGTGTTGCGCGAGCGGCTGAAGGCGTTACCGCACGGCGCCGAGCGCGTCGGAGCCCTCGTCGCGCGCTAGCACCGCTCGTTATCGCTTTCGCGGGCTGCCGCTTCAGCAGCCAGAACTGTCAACTTGGCAAGTTGAACATCTGGGAAGATCCAGCGCCAGCCCGCGAATCACGCTTGTGCTCACGAAGCAGCTCCGACGAACGCGCGCCAAGCTAACGGCTACGCCGATGGCACGATCGCGTCAGCCTCGATCTCGACCAGCATGTCCTGATCGATCAACCGAGAAACTTCGATCATGCTGGTCGCCGGGCGAATGTCTCCGAAGACCTCGCCATGCGCCTTGCCGACGTGCTCCCAGTCACCGATGTTGGTGACGTAGATGCGCGTGCGCACGACATGCTCCAGAGAAGCGCCCGCACTCGACAGCGCGGACTCCAGGTTACGCAGCACCTGCACGGTTTGCGCATACGGATCGCCCGCGCCAACGATTCGGCCGTTCGAATCCGTCGCGGTCGTTCCCGAAACAGAGACGAACGGCCCAACGCGGACCGCGCGTGAGTAGCCGACGATGGGCTCCCAGCGCGTGCCCGAGCTGAAAACTTCTCGTTGCAGACTGAAGACTTAGGAGGCTCCCGCGCGCCGCGCCGCTTCGAGGACCGCGCGCCGCGACAGCACACGTGCCAGGTGGGCGCGATACTCGGGGCTGGCGTGGATGTCGCCGAGCACGTCCACGCCGTCAGCCACTGACTGCACCGCGGCGCGCACCGCATCCTCGTCGACCGGCTTCCCAGCCAGCGCCTGCTCCGCCGCCGTCGCCCGATAAGCCTTCGGGCCGACACCCGTGATGCCCAGCCGTGCAGACGAGATCATTCCACCGCTCACCGAGACGATGGCGCACACACCCGTCAGCGCGTAATGCGAGGCGGGCTGATCGAATTTCAGATACGCGGCGCCCGCACCCGACGGCCGTACGTTCAATCGGACTTCGCGAATGATCTCGCGCTCCTGCAGTGACGTGGTCAGCATGTCGACGAAGAAGCTTTCCAGGTCGAGATCCCGCTCGCCGCCGGGACCAACGGCTTTGATCGTCCCGCCGAGCGCCAGGACGACGGCGGGCATGTCACCCGCCGGATCGGCGTGCGCGAGTGCCCCAGCCAGGGTGCCTTTGGCGCGCACCTGCGGATCGCCCACCTCGTGCGCGGCTTCGGCCAACACGGGGGCACTCTGCTTCACTTCGCCCGAATTCTGAATCTCACGGTAGGTGGTCATCGCGCCGATGGCCAGTTGATTGTCCTCGACACGAATGTACGACAGCCCGGGAATGCGGCCGATGTCGACCAGCAACTTCGGCTGGGCCAGCCGCAGCTTCATCAGCGGCAGCAGACTGTGACCACCTGCGAGCACCTTCGCGTCCGGGTCTTCGAGAAGTCCAACGGCTTCTTGCAGGCTGTTTGGCGCCGCGTACGCAAACTTGGCGGGAAACATCAGTGTGCTCCTGCCGTGGCTGGCTCAGCCGTGAGAACATCAGGCTTCTCGAACGGCTCCTCGCCACTGATCTTTTTGCTGGCCGACAGGGCCGCCTTGACGATGTTTTGATAACCGGTGCAGCGGCACAGATTACCGTCCAGACCCCGCCGCACTTCCGCCTCAGATGGCTTGGGGTTGTCACGCAGCAGTTGATCGATGGCGATCACCATCCCTGGCGTGCAGAAACCACATTGCAGGCCATGCTCTTCCCAGAACGCCTGCTGGATCGGGTGCAGTTTGCCGTTCGCCTCGGCAAAGCCCTCGATCGTCTTGATGTCCGCGCCGTCGGCCTGGACCGCCAGGATCGTGCACGCCTTGACGGCAGTCCCGTTCAGCAGGATTGTGCAGGCGCCACACTGGGACGTATCGCAGCCGACATGCGTCCCCGTGAGCCCGAGCTGCTCACGGATGAAGTACACCAGAAGCTGTCGCGGCTCGACCTCGCGGCTATAGCGCGTGCCGTTGACCGTGACTGCAATGCTGTGCAGCGCCGGCGCGCTAGTCTCGGTCTGGATCATCGAAGGGTGCCTCTCATTGGTTCACAAAGAGGCTACCAGTCTGGACCTTCAGCTTCCAATCTTCCAGCACCCGTCGGTCGTGCTCGAACGCCAGATCGCGCGGCAAATTCTCTAATTGAAACCAGCGTACCTCGCCGACTTCCAGGCCATCTGCTTCGACCGCGCCGTCGACGATCTCGCCGCCGTATACGACGAGCACGACTGGATTGCCATGTTCCGAATAGGCGCCCACGAGGCCCGTCAAGCGAACGGTCACACCGAACTCTTCAAAGACTTCGCGCAGGGCGGCTTCCTCGAGCACCTCGCCACGATTGACGTAGCCCGCGGGAAAGCTCCAGCGGCCCGCGCCAGGATCGACCAGGCGACGCCCAAGCAGTACGCCGCGCTCGTCGCCGAGCACCACGGCCACCGCGACCTTGGGGTCGAGGTACTGGATGAAGCCACAGCTCGGACATGTCGGCCGCTCGCGATCCTCCTGAAAGCGGAGCACGAGCGGCGTGCCACACTGCTGGCAAAAGCCGCGACTACTCACCACTCACGTCAATTCGGCGTCGGGGTCCAGCTCCAGCAGCCGACTGTAGTCTTCGGGCCGGTCCACGTCGCGCATGATGTCAGCGTCCTCGAAGTGGACTGCCTCGACGGATTCCGGGTGCGCACGCAGGTACTGGGCGCCGCCAATGTCACCCTCCTGAATCATCAGCGACGGGAACAGCGAGCGGGTGATGAAGACGGGGACGCCGCGGACACCACGCGACTCGGACATGGCCGCGGGCCGTCCGCTTACTTGCTGTCTGTGGGCCAGCTCCCTCAGGGCCTGGGGTGTGACCATGGGCATGTCGGCTGGATAAATGAAGACACCACGCGCCTCGGGCGACACCGCCGCCAGTCCACCACGCAACGAAGTGCTGACGCCCTCGGTCCACTGGCCGTTGATCACCACCGTCGCGCTGGTCGCGCCCACTTCGGGGAGCAGTGCATCCGCCGCGTGGCCCAGGACGACGATGACCTGCTCGGTGGGCACCGCCAGCGCAGTGTCGATGGCGCGCCGCAGCAGAGATGTGCCGCGGAATTTGAGAAGTTGCTTCGGTTGTCCCATTCGGCTGGAACCGCCAGCGGCGAGGATGACGGCTGCCAGCACTACCGAGTCGGCTCCACGGCGGTATAGCCACACCGTGGAGCGGGCGCCCGCGGGCTGTCGCTGTCACAGTCGGAATTCTGAATTGCAGAATTCACGGCCTGGCTTGATCCAGCGCTAGCCCGCATTTCGAGCGCTAGACTGCAACCGCGGTCCGAGGCCGCTCCACCTGCGCAGGCGCTGCCAGCTTGCCGTTCTTGGCGGCGATCATCTGCGCCAGAATCGCGACGCCGATCTCTTCGGGAGAGGTCGATCCGAGATCGAGTCCAATCGGCCCGTAGAGTCGACCGACCTGCTCTTCGGTCAGGCCCGCGGCGGTCAGACGCGCACGCCGCTCGCGCTGTGTCTTCGGACTACCGATCGCCCCGACGAACCTCGCCTGGCTCTGCAACGCGCCAAGCAGTGCCGGATCATCCAGCTTCGGATCGTGACTCAGCACGGCGATATACGCATTGCTGCCCAATGGGTGCGTCTTGAGGTAGTCGTCGGCGTGCATGACGTGGATCTCGTCGACATCGGGAAACCGCTCCCGGGTGGCCCAGATGCCGCGCGCATCCACAACGATTACTTTGAACCCGCCCTCGCTCTTCGCGAGCCGCGCCAGCGCGACGCCAATATGAACGGCGCCGAAAATCACGATCGTCGGCTGCGCGGGATAGGTATCGACAAACACCTTCAGCGGTCCGCCAGGCGCGTCGTCGTAGCTCAGCTGGCTGTTCTTGCCGTCGCGCAGCAGACGGATCGCGTCCTTTGCGACGCGCTCATCCAGGTCTTCGCCGCGCCCGAGGCTCCCGCGATGCTTGCCGAACTCCCACGCCAGCACGCCGTTGCCGACGCCCTCGCCGTCGATCACATATGCGAATGCGACCGGCTTTTCCGTGGGAAAAGCGCGGCCGAAGGGCTGGATGAAGACCTCGATCTGACCGCCGCACGCGAGCCCGACGTTGAAGGCCATCTCGTCGCTGATCCCGTATGGGACCAGCCGCGGGTGGTCTTCCTCGAGCACCTGTTTGGCATGCTCGACCACGTCGTTCTCGACGCAACCGCCCGAAACCGACCCGACGAACTCGCCGTCTTCAGAGATGGCCATTTTGGCGCCTGGCCGACGCGGTGCCGAGCCGTACGCCTGGACAACAGTAGCCACGGCGACTTTCTTGCCCGCGTTGCGCCAGCGGTCGATGTCCGGCAGGAGTTCCTTCATAACTACGTGGAGTCTACCGCGCGAATTCGCCCGGAACGCGCGATTAGAGGGCCAGTGCGCGGCCTAACGCCTGAAGCGACGCGAGATTGTGCGCACTCGCGAACAGCGCGACATGCGGCAGCGCCGCACTCATCCCGCGTGCGAGCGGCCGGTAGTCTTCGTTGCCAAGCAGCGGATTGAGCCAGATCACGCGCGCGGCACGCCGCTCGATTTGCTCCATCTCATGCTCGAGGACACTCGCGTCGCCCGTGTCGAGGCCGTCGCTCATGATCAGGACGATCGTATGTTTGTTGAGCGTGCGGAGGGCCCATTCCTGGTTGAACGTGTGCAGGCTCTCCCCGATGCGCGTGCCGCCAGACCAATCGGGCACTTCGCGCGCAATGCGATCGAGAGCCGTGAAGATGTCGCTGGTCTTGAAGTAATCCGTGACGCGGGTCAGCCGCGTCGAAAACACGAAGCTCTCGACTTTTCCAAGTGTGTTCTGCAGCGCGTAGATGAACTGCAGAAGGAACTTGCTATAGGTATCCATGCTGCGGCTGACATCACAGATCAGCACGATGCGTGGCTTCCGAATCTTGCGCTTCTTCCGCGCAAGTTCAACCACCGTTCCGCCGAATTTGATGTTGCGGCGCATCGTGCGTCTGAGGTCAATCGCGTGGCCGCGTTGGGTGGACCGATAACGGCGGCTCTCGCGTGTAGCCAGTCGTCGAGCGACGACGAGGATGGCACGCGCGATGTCCTGCATCTCGTCGGGTGTGAACGTGCTGAAGTCGCGTGCGGCAAGCACTTCGACGGGCGAGTAGAGGGGCATATCCAGCCCTTCCTCGTCCTCGTCGGCGTCGGACTCGTCACCCTCCGCGATCTGCGGCTGCGGCAGCTCCTCGCCCTGCGCGTCCGGATCCTGAGACGCGACACCCTCCTCACCGCGTTCCTCCATGCGCTCGGGCAGACGAGTGCGCCAGAACTCGTCGAAGGTCGCGTCGTGAATGGGGATGTCCTCGGGCTTCCCCGTCAGCACCGAGCGCAGCGCGGTCTTGAACTCCTGGCGGTCCGAGATGTCAACAGCGTTCGCTGTACGAATCGCGTCGATCACCTCGGATGGAGTGACGAGCATCTCGCGCTCGCGCAACACCCGACAGAAGTCGATGATGTTGCGCTGCAGGTCTGCGTGCCGAGCTTTGCGGCGTTTGTACGGCTCTGGCATGCGGCCGTCAGCCGCCGGCCGTCGGTTTTCAGCCATCGGTGCGGGCGCCCGTTATCGCGAAACGAGTTCCTTGTCGATGCGCTGAGCAATCTGCTGGGGTGCCGTGCGCATGCCATCGTCGTCCAGCGCGGAAAGCTCGCCGACAATCGCCTCGGCGCGCGCCCCAGCCAGCCGATTCACGTCATCGCGGTCCTTCAGGATCGCGCCCAGCGTCTCGGTCACCGCCTCGGGCTCGAGGTGATCCGCATGCAGCGCCATCAAGCTCATCGCCCAGTCCAGAGACTCGGCCATGCCTGGCACTTTCGACAACCGCAGACGTCGGACGACCTGCATGAACCCGGCAACTTGCTGGGCAAGCTTGGGGTTGATGCCTTCGACTTTGGTTTCGATGATGCGTACCTCTTTCTCGAAATCCGGATAATCGATCCACAAGTAGAGGCAACGCCGCTTCAGCGCGTCCGAAAGCTCACGCGTACGGTTCGACGTCAGGACGACGTAGGGCCGGTGCTTCGCCCGAACGGTTCCAAGTTCGGGAATCGTGACTTGAAAGTCCGACAGAATCTCCAGCAGAAACGCTTCAAACTCTTCATCGGCGCGATCGACTTCGTCGATCAGCAAAACCGGCGCTTGATCCTCGCGACTGATAGCCGACAACAGCGGTCGTTTCAGCAGATACGGTTCGGAGAAGATTTCCGCCTCTTGTTGCCGCACATCGTGCTTTTCACCAACAGCTTCTTCGAGCCGGATGTGCAGCATCTGCTTCGGGTAGTTCCATTCATACAATGCCGAGTTGGCGTCCAGGCCCTCATAACACTGCAAGCGAATGAGGTCCGTGTTCAGCGCCGCGGCGAGGACTTTGGCGATCTCGGTCTTGCCGACACCCGCCTGGCCTTCGATCAGCACTGGCTTACGCAGCTTCATCGCCAGGTAGATCGTCGTAGCGATGGCGCGATCAGTGACGTAGTGCTGTTGTTCCAGGTCACGCTGGATTTCGGCAATTTGAGGAAGCAATTCAGAGAACTCCGTTCGCCCGAGATTATAGATTCGCCAGCAGCAAGGCCTGGACCATTGTGCCCGCGGGCAACGTCTGACTGCCAGGTTCGAGCTCGAGCAGCGCGTTTGCGCCGACGATGGACATGAGCCTGCTCGAGCTCTGGAGGCCTGTCGTGCGCGCCTGGAACCGACCTCCCTGCCACGTAACGTTTGCTCGTTGATACTCGGGCCGCACTGGATCAGGACGTACGTCGTGGGCCAGGGCAACTTCGATGCGCGGCCGCATCACCTTGGCTGCCCCGCCCAGCTTGCGCAGCGCCGGCCGCACGAACACTTCGAAGGTGATCAGTGAGGAGACGGGAAAACCCGGCAGCCCAAAGGCGAGCTTGCCCTCGGCCGTCGTCGCAAAGGTGAGCGGCTTGCCCGGCTTGAATGAGACACGCCCAAAATGCACGCTCGCCATGCGCTCCAGGATCGGCTTGATCAGGTCGCGCGTGCCCATCGACACGCCGCCCGAGGTCAGGAGAACGTCCGCGGCTTGCAGGCCTCGACGCATCGCTTCGGTCAGCGCGCCTTCCTCGTCTCTGGCATGTGCCTGCCAGACGACCTCCGCCCCCGCCTCCTGCGCCGCCGCGATGAGCGCGAACCGGTTGCTGTCGCGTACCGATCCTGGCGGCGGCGCCGCATGCGGTTCAACGAGCTCATCGCCGGTGGCCAGCACTGCAACGCGCGGCCGTCTGAAGACTGGCACATCCGTGCAACCCACGGTTGCGAGCAGTCCAACTTCGGCAGCGCCGATCACATTGCCCGCCGAGAGCACCAGTTGGCCGCGCTGGAGGTCCATACCCGGCGGATGCACGTTTTCACCACTTCGCGGTCTGTGCTGGAGGACTGCATGCCCGTCCTGCTCGTCAACGTCCTCGACCATCACCACCGCGTCCGCGCCGTCGGGCAGCGTGCCGCCGGTCATGATGCGGACGGCCGTGCCCTTGCGCACCTGAGCCTGCGCCAGGCGGCCCGCGGTCACTTCTTCGAGGACGTCCACCGTCGTGGCGTCATCCGCGGCGATCACCGCGTAGCCATCGACCGACGACCGTGGGAGCCCGGGCAGGTCGTCGTCAGCGTGGATATCCTCCGCCAGAACGCGCCCGCGCGCCTGTGTCAGCCCGACTGTTTCGCGCCCCAACGGCCGCGCTCGCTCGAGGATCGCCTCGAGTGCTGAGCGCACCGAGACCATCTCATAGGCAGAAACGCGGGGCGGCACTGAATCCCTGTCCTCGGACCGCTACGCCGCGAGCGCGGTGAGCTTGCCGATCAGGCACTCGAAAAACTGGTTCATGAGCATCTTGGCCACGCCCGGCAACATGCGCTGGCCCACACCCGCGAGCATGCCACCCACCTGGCCGTCCCCATCAACGCTGACTTTCGTGCCCTCTCCGTCGGCCTCGAGCGAGACCTTCGCGCTGCCCTTGACGAAGCCCGGACCACCGCTGCCCTCGACCTGGAGCGTGTAGCCGTTCGGCTCCTGCCTGTCGACGATGGCTACCTTGCCCTTGTAGGTGCCCTTGATCGCGGCCACGCCGACCCGCATGACGGCATCGAAATGGTCCGGGCTGGTCTCGGTCAGCGACTCGACACCAGGAATGCAGGCACGCAGGGAGTCGGAGTTCAGCAGAAGGTCCCATACCTTCTGCGGCGGGCCTGGAAACGAGTAGACACCTTCGACCTTCATAGCCGAAAGGGTACTAACTGGCTATCGTTGCTGTCCGTTGCGCCGCATCGTCGTCTCATGCGTGCTCCTGGCGCTGGTCGGCGTGTGGTTCGTCAACGCGGGGAACCTGCTGATCGCTGTTGACCAGCCGGTCAGGGTAGACGCGATTATCGTTCTGGCCGGCAACGCGCCGGACCGCCTGCCGTACGCCGAGCGCCTGATGCGACAGGGCTACGCGAACCTGCTCGTGGTGTCTAACGAGCAGGTCCACACACACGGCCTGGAGACCACCTGGCTGGCGCTCCACAAAGCTGGCCTGTCCGCGCCAGAGCTGCGAGATGACGAGCTGCTGGTCCTCGATGACCCACCGCCCGAGAGCACGCTGGACGAAGCCAGACGCGACAGTGCGCTGCTCCAGGCTCACGGGATGCACTCTGCGCTGCTCGTGACGGACGCATTTCACTCGCGCCGGGCGACCCTGCTCTTCCGCGCAGCGTTTGCGCACGCCGGGCTCAGCGTGCGCTCGACACCTGTGCAGCCCGATCCGCTCGACCTGGCGCACTGGTGGTCGCACGGGCCGACCGCGCGGGTTGTGCTCGAGGAGTGGAGCAAGCTGGCGCTGTACGCGGTCGAAGGCGCGTACTTCTGAGGCTGCAGCGATCGCGCATCAAGTTTGTGCTAGCCGGCGGGCTGCCGCTCGACCACCCCAGGGAATCACCTACGAAGTTGAACAATCCAGCAGACACTGCCTGCCGGGACTCGTAGCAATACGCGCTAGGCAGCCTGGGCTGACTTCTGTGTTTCATCGGCGGCGGTCCGCAGAAGAGCGATAACACACTGCTCCTCTTCGGAAATGCCGCTGTCGGGCGCATCCATGACGGCCGCCTCCGGTGCGAGCGAGCCCTCCATGTACGCATTCAACACGACGGGGTGAACATACGCCTTGCGACACACCGCGGGCGTGTTGCCGAGTTGACCTGCGACATCTTTGATCGCCGCGGTCACCATGCGTTTTCCCGCGCGTTCGGAACTCGGCGGATCGGAGACGCGCAAGTTGCGCAACGCGAGTACCGTCCCGTTCCAGGTTCGGAAATCCTTGGCCGTGAAGTCCCCACCGCTGATCTCGCGCAAGTAGTCGTTGACATCTGACGACCCGATCGCGTGGTGCGTCCCGTCCTGGTCGTAGTACTGAAACAACTCCTGGCCAGGCACGTCCTGACACTGCTTGATGACGCGCGCGAGCCGTCGGTCGTTGAGCTCAATCGAGTGCTCCTTGCCGCTCTTGCCCTTGAATTCAAAACGCACGCGGTTGCCCTCGAATTGCGCATGCTCGTCGAGAAATGTAGTCAGGCCGAACGACTCGTTCTGTCGACGGTACTCCTCGTTACCAATCCGAATAGACGTTTGCTCGAGCAACTTCACCACGGCCGCGAGCACCTTCTCGCGCGGGATCCCTGGTCGCCTGAGGTCCCGCTCGACTCGCTGGCGAATGTTTGGCAGCGCCTCGGCGAAGTCCGCCAGGCGGTCGTACTTCGCCGCGTCTCGGACCTCCGACCACCGCGCGTGGTAGCGGTACTGCTTGCGACCGCGCGCGTCTCGACCGGTGGCCTGAATATGGCCGTCCGGATCGGGGCAGATCCACACGTTGGTCCAGGCCGGGGGAATGGCAAGGTGTTTGATTCGCCAGAGCGTCTCCGCGTCGCGAACAGGTTTTCCATCCAGGCCGACGTACGAAAAACCCTTGCCCGCCTTTCTGCGCCGGATGCCCTGCGTCTCATCATTGACGTACCGCAATCCGGCGGCTTCGGCAGAGTGGGGCGAATCGATACGTTCGGCAGTCACGCTCCAGCACTTGCAAAGGCCATGCCTCGACGCGGCACGGGCCGTGCATGCCGGGTGACTGAAAGCCGCCGAAAGGAGCCAATGCAATGGACCGACACGACGAACGGGACGTCGACGGGGCGCCTGACGAGGTTCAGGACAGCAGCACCGCGCACGACGGCGAATCACACGCGACGACAGGCGGCGCCGCGGCGGCGGGTGCGGTGACCGGCGGAGTGATCGGGTTGGCTGGCGGACCGATCGGCGCGGCTATCGGGGCTGTGGGCGGCGCAATCGTCGGCGCGGCGGCCGAGCGCATGATGCACAGCGATGACGACGCCGAGCGCGCACAGGCCGGCCTCGACAATGATGGTGACCGCAACCCGCTGGTGGAGGATCGGGCTAAAGCAGATGCTCGCTCGATGCCGACCAGCCGCGACGACAC
>JAFAPL010000134.1 GCA_019247135.1 Chloroflexota bacterium
CTACATGCCGCTTGAGAGCCTGCTACCGAGCTCTTTCCAACGAATCGGCATGGCGTTGTTCATGGCGTGGCCGATGGTCATCTGGATGCGCATCCGCGGCCATGGTTGGCGTCACGGCTTTGAAATGTCCGCAGCCATGCTCATCCCGTGGGCGGCGCTCCTGATGGTGGCGAAGGTCATCACACCGCTCGCGAGTGTCGCGGACTGGGGCATGTACCTCGGCATGCTCGCGTACATGCTGGTGCGCCGCGACCACCACGCCCACCACGCTGCGCACGAGCATGCGATGAGTGGAAATCGGCGCCGCTTTTCCTTCCGGCCCCTGCTGCTCGCTCTCGCCTACTTCACGGCGGTCGTGCTCGTGCCGCTCGGAGTTGGCGTGTTCAACATCGGCAGCAAATATACCGCTCAACCGCAGCTAACCGAGGCGCCCGGTCTCGCGGTACCACTGCCAGTGCTGCCCGTGCCGGACCCGAACAAGAAAATCGCGGTCGTCTTGTCGAGCGCGCATGGCTCCGAAATCACCGACACGCTGCCACCGTTCGAGATCCTGGCAGACTCCGGCGCATTCAACGTCTATTCCGTCGCTCCAGAGCGCACGGTTCTGCCGCTGATCTCGGGGTCCAACAAGGACACAAGTCTGGATTTCATTCCGAATTTCTCATACGCCGACTACGAGTCGCAGATCGGCCGTGATCCGGATCTGATCGTGATCCCGTGGATGCCGGGCTACACACCTGAGCGCGACGCCGAGGTGCTCGACTGGATTCGGGGTCACGTTGGCTCGAATACAACGGTCCTCTCAATCTGTATCGGTGGCACCATCCTCGCGGACACCGGGCTGCTGCACGGCCACACCGCCACCGACAACGTCGGGGCCATGCCCGACGTGATGGCAAGGTACCCAGACGTCACGTGGGTAGCGAACGTCCGCTGGTACGACGACGGCAACATGGTCGAGTCGACCACACTTACTTCAGGCATCGATGCGACCCTGCACGTTGTCGATCGATTTGCCGGTCGGGCGACCGCGCTCGACGTGGCACACCAGATCGGGTACGCGAACATTCAGTATCTGGATGACCCGAGCTGGCCATGGCCCAGCGAGCAATGGCCCACAATCCAGTCGCTCGACGATCGCATCGGATCGGTCATCCTGACAGCAGCGTTCAGGCCACAGCAGAACGTGGGCATACCGCTGTTCGATGGAGTCAGTGAGGCCGGCCTCGCAGGACTTATTGACCCACAACACGCGTCACTGAATCTCAACACCTTCGCTGTCGCGCCCCAGCGGAGCGTGGTGCGCTCGCGTAACAATTTCCTGTTTGTCCCACGCTATGACTTCGCGTCGGTGCCGCGGTTGGATCGCGTGCTGATCCCCGCCGGATCGGATAGCGCTGCGAAGCGAGAGGTTGTCGCGGCCTGGTCCGCTGATCCAACCCACCGCCCTGTGGAGGACATCTTCCAGAACGTGCCCGCTGGTGAGACGGCCTACGACGCCACCTTCGAAGACCTCGCCAGGACCCAAGGTGCCACCTTCGGCCGATCCGCGGCGAGCCTGTTGTTCTACGTCATGGATCCCGCGCGGCTGCAGGGGTCAGACTGGACTCTCGCGGACGTGCTCACACCATTGCTGATCGGGTTGCTCGGCGCGACGCTGGTGTACGGCCTCACTCACATGAAGCTCTCAGCACGGCGAAGTCCGCGGCTGATCAAGATTCCGCAGGCGGCCTGAAGGGAACCAGTGATGCTATCCGCCCTGTTCCGCATTCCCTGGGGCAAGCTGCTCGTTGCAATTGCCTATCTCATCGCGGTCATTGGTGTGCCGCTTTCGGTTGAAGCTCTGAACTACTACAACAAGGCGGCGATACCCGGGCAGCCTTTCGAAGCGCCTGCTTACATCGGTGCGCTTCCGTCGCCACCCACTCCGGATCCCACAAAGAAGACCGCGGTCGTGCTCTCGAGTGCCTACGGTTCCGAGATCACCGATACCTTGCCCCCCTTTGAGATCTTCGCCCGTTCCGGTGCATTCAATACATATTCGGTCGCTCCAGAACGAGACGTGCTTCCTCTCGGGCCCGGTCCTGTCATGGGGGCGACCAGCCTGGACTTCGTACCGCATTTCTCGTTCAAGGACTACGACGCTATCGTCGGTGCTCCGCCGGATCTCATCGTTGTTCCCGAGTTTCCGGGCTACGCGCCCGAACGCGACGCGGCGGTGCTTGATTGGATCCGCGGCCACTTCGGACCTCGTACCACCCTGCTGGCCATCTGCGACGGAATTATGCCCGTAGCTGATACGGGATTGCTGGACGGTCACACGTATACCACCAATCCCGGGGATTTTGACTACGCCGCGGCGCATGCGCCGAGCGCCACATTGCTCCAGAACCTCCGCTACGTCGACGACGGCTCGGTCGTCTCCTCGAGCGCCGTCGCATCGGGAATTGACGCGACATTGCACGTCGTCGATCGATTCGCCGGCCGTAAGACGGCTCTCGACGTTGATCGCCAGCTTGGCTATACGCAGACTGGCTGGCTGGATGCTCCGAGCTTCGACCCGCCAACTGCCACCCGGTTCGAAATGGGGCTGTTGACCGGGTTCGAAGTCCGGCAGCAGTTGGGCGTGCCGGTGTACGACGGCGTGAGCGAGTTCGGCCTGGCGGGTCTCCTCGACCCGGAGGTTGGCTCAACATCAGCCCGAGCATTCGTCATGGCTCCCGAGCGGCGCATCGTGCGCGGTGCCACCGGGTTCCTGTTCGTGCCGCGCTTCACGTTCAGCACGGTTCCCGCGCTCGATCGGGTGCTGGTGCCAGCCGGAACGGACAATGTCGCCAGGCAACAGGTGCTAGCGGCGTGGTCGGCTGGTCAGGGCCGTCCGCCCGCCGAGGACATCTACCAGAGTATTGGTCGCGGCGAGAGTGCATACGAGGCCACGTTGCAAGACCTTGCGCGCACGCGGAGTGGTCCGCTCGCGCAAACGATTGCCGATACGCTGTTCTATCAGCTGGGTGCCACGCAGTTTGCGGGAGCCGCCTGGCCGATCGGAGACATCCTTGCCGCCGCGGCGTTCATGCTGCTCGGAGCATCAGTTGTCTTCGCCGTTACGCACTTCAACATTCCGCGCCGCACTCGAATGCGGGTCCAGCCGCAGCCTGCCTGAGCGCAACCCTCGCACCAAGCAGTCCCGTTCGTAAACACGAGAGGGACCGCTTACCTCTCGGCTCGTGTGGCTCCGTCTCTTGTTGTAAGCCGCGCCGCGCGAATCGACCAAATGTGGAGTCGAAAATCCAATTCTCATCCGATGTCGTGCGCCGGGCCACCCCCTCAAACTTTTCTGCGACACCGAAACGAAATTTGCCTCATTCCGAGGCCCCCCAAGGAGGACCACACCATGTCAACCACAGTTGCCTCGAGGCTGGCGGACGTACAGGAGGTGACCTTTCCCGTGACAGGGATGACTTGCGCCTCCTGCGTCCGTCGCATCGAGAAGGCCCTGAAGAAGGTCGACGGAGTCCAGGAAGCCAGCGTCAACCTGGCCACCGAAAAAGCCCGTGTTGTTTTCGACCCCGGGGCCACCACGTTCGAAGCGATGCATGCCGCCGTTCAGACGGCCGGCTACGGCGTTGGGGATCAGCCTCCCGCGGAGTCTCCGGCAGCGCCACAAGGAGGCCAATCCGCTGTGGGGCTGCAGCCGCAACGCGACTCTGCTGATCAACTGGAGAGTGATCGTCAGCGGGAAATCGATGACCTGAAGCGCCGGTGGATGGTGGCGCTACCGGTCGGCCTCGGCCTGATGGCGCTGATGTACATCCCACTGCCACTGGATGCGATGGATATCCTGATGCCGGCGATTCTGGTCATTGCGACCGGGGTCCAGTTCTGGGCTGGCCGTACCTTCTACCAGGCCGCCTGGGCCTCCGCCAAACACGGAAGCAAAAATATGAATACGCTGGTGGCCCTCGGCACGCTGGTGGCGTGGGGCTACAGCGCATTCGTCACGCTGTGGCCCGGTCTCGCTGAAGGCTGGGGCTTCCCCGTTCACATCTACTTCGAGACCGCGATCGTCATCATTGGGCTGATCCTGCTCGGCAGATGGATGGAGGCCAGGGCCAAGAGGCAGACCGCGGGCGCAATCAAAGCGTTGATGGGCCTGCAGGCGAAGACCGCCCGCGTCATCCGCGGGGGCACGGAGCTGGATGTTCCGGTGGAATCCGTGCAAGTTGGCGATCTGGTGCGCGTTAGGCCCGGCGAGAAGGTTCCGGTAGACGGCGAGATCGTCGAGGGTCACTCCAGCGTGGACGAGAGCATGCTCAGCGGCGAACCGGTTCCCGTCGAGAAGACCTCGGGCGACAGCGTCATCGGCGCCACGCTGAACAAGACGGCAGCTTCGTGTTTCGCGCAACAAAGGTGGGCAAAGATACGGCGCTGGCGCAGATCGTCAGATTGGTCGAAGAAGCGCAGGGATCCAAGTCCCCCATGCAGCGGCTGGCCGATACGGTTGCCAACTATTTTGTCCCGGCGGTCATCGGGATTGCGGCGGTGACTTTCGTTGTCTGGCTCGTCCCGGGGCCTGAGACAGCGCGGTTGAGCTTCGCGGTCAGCGCGGCGATCGCCGTGCTGATCATCGCGTGTCCATGTGCGCTGGGTCTGGCGACGCCGACCGCCATTATGGTGGGCACCGGCAAAGCCGCCGAACTGGGTGTGCTGATCCGCGGCGGCGAGGCACTCGAGCAAGCACGTCGCATCGACACCATCGTGCTCGACAACACCGGCACGCTGACTCGGGGTCGACCCAGCGTGACACGGGTCCTTTCAACCAACGGTTTGCGGAACACGACCTGCTGCGTCTGGCAGCGGCCGTCGAGGTCGGCTCCGAGCATCCGCTGGGCGAAGCCATCGTCACTCGGGCTCACGAATTGGGAATTGAGCTACCGAAGGCCGAAATGTTCCAGTCGTTCAGTGGCCGCGGCGTGCAGGCGCGTGTTGGCGATCGGGAGGTGGTCCTCGGCAACCGTGCACTCATGGCTGATTACGGCATCCAACTCGACGGTCTGGTTGAACGCGCTGACGCACTGGCAGCCGCGGGTGCAACGCCGATGTACGTGAGCGTTGGAAGTGGTGCGGCCGGTCTGGTCGCCGTCGCCGACACGCTCAAACCCGAATCGCGTGAGGCCATCGCGCAGTTGCGCGCACTCGGCCTCGAAGTGTGGATGCTCACTGGCGACAACCGCGGCACCGCGGAAGCCATCGCGCGCGAGGTTGGCATCCCGTCCGACCACGTCATCGCCGAGGTGTTGCCACACCAGAAGACCGAGAAAGTCAAAGCGTTGCAAGCCGAAGGCCGCGTCGTGGCCATGGTTGGTGACGGCATCAACGACGCGCCGGCACTTGCCCAGTCGGACCTGGGTATCGCTATTGGCACCGGAACGGACGTGGCGATGGCGGCCTCCGACATTACGCTGATTGGTGGTGACCTCCGCTCGATCGTCAGTGCGATCGCGCTGTCACGTCGCACCGTCAGCACGATCAAGCAAGGTCTGTTCTGGGCCTTTGGCTATAACGTCCTGCTTATTCCGGTTGGCATGGGCTTGCTGTATCCATTCACAGGGTGGCTGCTGGATCCGGTGCTCGCGGCGGCAGCAATGGCCATGAGCAGCGTGAGCGTGGTGACGAACGCCCTGCGTCTGCGCGGCTTCAAGCGACCGGATTCGGCACGCTCGATCCTGCACCCGTCGATCCGCGCGCGCGTCTCGGATGCCGCGTACATTGTGGCCATCGGCCTGCTGGCGCTCTCGATTGGAGCTGGACTGATGTCGCTCACGCAGACGGAAGCATATCGCCGCGGCATGAATGGCACCCTCGCCTGGACGCGCAGCATGGGCATGCCACTCCGACCGAGCATGACCGAGATGATGCGCGTCGATGCGGAGCCAGTTTCGCCCGCGATGGATGGTGTTCAGGCTGACCTCGCGGTGCCGACCGCGATTCGCCCAGGCGAGCCGGCGCACATGGTGTACCACCTTTCCGCCTCAGACGGGAAGCCACTCACCGACCTCACTCCGAGCCACGAGGAGTGGATCCACCTGGTCACGATCCGTGATGACCTGACAGAGTTCCAGCACCTGCACCCGCAGCCAACCGGAACGCCTGGCGAACTTGCTGTCGACGTGACTTTCCCCGCACCCGGCCGCTACGCGATCAACAGTGAATTCCGCCGCCGCGGCGCGATGCACGACATCGTTTTTCGTCAGTACATCGACGTTATGGGAACTCCAGAGACCACAAATCTGGACGAGGATCGCACCTCGAAGGTGATCGACGGAGTACGGGTGGACCTGGTCGGCAGCGCACTGGTCGGAGCACCGTCAGAATTCCACTTCATATTCAGTGACGCCGCGAACGGTCAGCCGATCACCGACTTGAAGCCCTACCTGTCGGCCGCTGGACACGTGATCGTCGCCAGCCAGGGCCTGTATACCATCGAGCACGGCCACGCTGAAGCAGAGGACGCCTACGGCGCCGAGATCTGGCCACTGCCAGGCGCCACTTTCGGTCCGGAGATGAGCTTTTACCACACGTTCGGCGCGCCGGGCCTGTACCGGCTCTGGGGTCAGTTCCAGACCTCCGACGGACGTCTCATCAGCGCGGATTTCGTGGTCCG
>JAFAPL010000135.1 GCA_019247135.1 Chloroflexota bacterium
TGGCGGAAGCGCCGGCCGACGCGGTCCAATGGGAATTGGCGGAGAACCGCCGGTTCCTGCAGGACATCACCGGACAGCGGGTCGACCATTTTGCCTACCCATTCGGTCATGAGCGGGCCTGCGGAGAACGGGAGGCGCAAATTTGCCGCGACGTTGGCTTCCGCACCGCCGTTACGACACGCGCCGGCACGCTGTTTGCACAGCACGCTCACGATCTTCATGCGCTGCCCCGCCTGCATCTCGCCGGCGACGACACTGCGTCGACGCTGCGCTGCAAGGTGGACGGCGTTTATCGCGCGATCCATTCGCGCTTCGGAGATCCGGTCGCCCGCATGTAAGCGGCCAGGAAGAAGAGCTGAGGACATTCATGCTGGCGCCCCCTCCTGACCGACTGGGCCACACGACGACGCAACGCCGCCCGACGGTGAGCATCATCATCAAGGCGCTCAACGAAGAGCGGCATATCGCGAAGGCGATCGAAAGCTCGCTCGCCGCGCTCCGCGATATCGGCGGAGAGGTGATCCTGGCCGACTCCGGCTCGACCGACCGTACCGTCGATATCGCGCGCCGCTACCCCGTCTTGATCGTCCGTCTGAACCGAATCGAAGACCGGTCCTGCGGGGCAGGTCCCCAACTCGGATTTCAGTACAGCCGCGGCCGATATTTGCTGCTGATCGACGGCGACATGCAACTCTATCCGGGCTTCATCCCGGCCGCCCTCGAAGTCCTGCGTCAAAACCCCCGTATCGCGGGCGTGGGGGGTGCGGTCTACGACCGCGAGGTCGACAACGAGGAATACGAACAACGGCTAAAGCGGCGGGATCCCGATCGCCGGGCAGGTCCGGTCACGCGGCTGAACAGCAGCGGCCTCTATCGTCGCGCTGCCATCGAGTCGATCGGGTATCTGACCGACCGCAATCTGCACGGCGCCGAGGAATTCGATCTCGGCGCGCGCCTGCATGCCGCGGGCTGGACATTGACCAAGATCGATCTTCCGCTCGTCGATCATTTCCCTCACCGGGGGAGCGCCTACCGTCTGTTGTGGCGCCGTGTTTTCAACAGAAACGCTTTCGCGCTCGGCGAACTGGTCAGGGCGGCGATGGGACGCCGGCATTTCTGGTTCGTAGTCGGAAAAGACCGCCAGTTGCTCCTTGCCCTCCTGGTGACCGGCTGGTGGATCACCCTTGTGAGTGTTCCAATGACGTTGCGCGGCTGGCACGCCGCATTTGCCGCCGCCGCGATCCTGCTGCTTCCCTTCACTGCCATGTGGCTGCGTTGGCGATCGGCGCGGCTCGCCCTTTACTCCGTAACGGCGTGGAACGTATTCACGTTTTGCTCCTGGCTTGGCTTGTGGCGGGCGCGCAAGTCGCCGACACACTGGATCGACAGCACCGTCCTCCAGACACCGCATCTCGACGACGCCGCGCCGAGCGCGCATGGCCGCGATGCCGGCCGACTCGCATCGCTGCCATGACCAGCGTTTCGCTCGAAGATTGGAGCGGCCACGCGCTCGACGCGGCGGGAAACGAGCGCCTCATCCGAGCCGTGTTGTTTCTGGCGATCTTCTTTCAGCTATGGCTGACCGCAAATCCGTTTGCGGATCTTTCCGATCCGAAAACACTCCAGCCGGACGCCGAGGGCAACCTGATCAGTCAAGTCATTGCGGTAGTCTTGACTGGCACGCTCGCCGGCTTCGCAGTCGCGAAAAGGCTGCGACTCGTTCTCGCGGCGATCACCCCGATCCTCATCCTGACCTTCGTATGGTTCGCCATCTCCGCCGTTCTGTCACTGCACGCAGGCCTCGCGGCACGCCGGGTGGTGCTTGCGACGTTCGTGATCTTCCAGGCGGCCATGTTCCTTCTTCTGCCGCAGGACCGAAATCACTTCGTTCGGCTGCTGACGTTCGGAAGCCTCGTCGTGCTGGCTCTGTGCTACGGCGGCGTGGTCTTCGCACCCGGCCTCTCGATTCACCAAAGTACCGACATCGCCGAACCGCAGCTTGCCGGCAATTGGCGCGGCTTCTTCGCCCACAAGAACGGCGCCGGCGCCGGCATGGCCCTCCTCGTCATCTCAGGGCTCTATATATTTCGCGCATTCAGCCACGTGCTCGGGGCGCTGATCGTCGCGCTCGCGATTGTTTTCCTCGTGTTTACCGAGTCGAAGTCGCCGATGATGCTGTTGCCGCTGGCGCTGGTCTTTAGCGTCGCCTTGGTGAGGCTTCGCAGTCGATTCCTGAAGTTCATCACCGCGTTCAGCGTTCCGGCGATCATCTGTTTTCTGACCATCGGATCCGTGGCATCCGAGACCGTCTACGCCCTAGTCGAGAAGCTGATGTCGGACCCGACCTTCACCGGCCGCAATGACATTTGGGAATTCACGCTCGACCATATCATGCAGCGACCCCTGGTGGGCTTCGGTTATCAGGCCTTCTGGGGAACCGCCGAGCTCGTGAACTCCTGGACCTGGACCGAATCGTGGGGCTATCGCGCCAGCGACGCGCATAATGGGTATCTCAACATCGCGGTGATGACCGGCCTCGTCGGCCTCGCGCTGGCGCTCGGCTGGGCGTTTGTCCAACCTTTCCGCGATCACCTCCGCACTTCCCTGCAGCGGGTCGACCCGGCGCTCAATCTGATGTTCGTGCAGATATGGCTGTTCGGGCTCTACCTGTCGAGCTTCGAATCCGAGCTGTTCAACAACGGCAGCGTCATGTGGTTCATGACGGCGGCGGCGATCATCGGACTGCGCTTCCAGATAACCGCAGAATATGCCGGGGAGACCGCCTGATGCCGTCTCAACCGTGCCTGCTGTCGATCAATAACTATTTCTACCCGCGCGGCGGCGCCGAGGTGGTCTTTCTCGAGCAGAACCGCCTGCTCGAGGGCGCCGGCTGGCAGGTCGTCCCGTTCGCGATGCGTCACCCGCAGAATTTGCCGACGCCGTGGGCCGATTACTTTCCCGACGAGATCGAGTTCGGCCGCAGCTATGGACTCGCAACCAAGCTCCTGCATGCCCAGCGGGTGATTTTCTCGCTGCAGGCGCGCAACAGAATGCGCGCGCTGCTCGCGCAGGTGCGCCCGCGCGTCGCGCATGCGCACAACATCTACCATCA
>JAFAPL010000150.1 GCA_019247135.1 Chloroflexota bacterium
GCGCTCGGCCTGCTGGCTGTTTTCGCCTACGCGTGCACGCTGCGCACCCGTCCACCGGCAACTGGGTACGTCACCGAAAACGGACCGACCGGTAGGTATCCCGACGACGGACAAGCCGCGCGGAGCAGGCATCCCGCCGATACGGGGGCTCCATCCGCGAGGCCTGCGACCACTGCCCACGTGCCGATCGGGTGGTATGTCCTGTACGCGCTGGCCGCGGTGGCCACGCTGTACACCCAGTACCTCGGCGCGGCCTTGTTGATCGCCGTCAACCTGCACGCGCTGCTGTTGTTCGGGGAGCGAACTCCACATGAGTGGCTGCGCTGGCTCGCCGCCAACGTCGTCGCCGCGATCGCCTTCCTGCCGTGGCTGCCGACGTTCATTGACCAGCAGACGCACGCCCTCAACGTCAGTCCGCGCACCCCATCAGGCCTGGTGTTGCAGACGCTGAACGCCTATGGTGGCGGGCTCGCCCAGGGCGAGGTGTTCGTCTGGGCGGGCGTGGCCCTCGTCGTCCTGGCGCTCCTGGGCGTTCTCGCCGCCCTCGTGGCGCGGCTTACCACACCAGGCGTCACGCAGGGCGTCACGTGGAGCGCGTCGAGTGTCACAAAAAGCGTCACGCGGAGCGCCGAAAGCGTCACACCAAGCGCCGAAAGCGTCACACAGCATCGTGAAAGCGTCACGTGGAACGGCGAACGCGTCACGTCAGGCGTCACGTGGTCGGCCGACGGGACCGCCGTTGCGCCAAGCGTCACGCCAATAGCCGAAAGCGTCACACAGGGCGTCACGCGGAACGGCCAAAGCGTCACACGGCTCTCCGAAAGCGTCACGCCGCCGGGCCAAAGCGTCACACAAGCCTCAGAAAGCGTCACGCGGGCGTCGGAAAGCGTCACGCGGAGCGGAACTGCCGTTCTGGAGCCCTCCGCACGCGGCGACAATCGTCACGCCACAGCGCCGCGCGCCGCGGAAACCTGGCCACTGCAGGCCGCAACGCTGGCCTTCCTCGTCTGGGTGCTGCCGCTTGGTTTAGTCCTGTACCTCGGGTTGCGGTCGGGTCTGTTCGAGGTGCGCTATCTGGTGCTCAGTCTGCCCGGACTGTGCCTCCTCGCCGCCGCGGGCCTGACCGCTCTGACGAAATACAGACTGCTCGCGCTGCTCGGAACCGCCGCGCTGCTCGTGCCGGCCGCCCAGGGCCTGTACGCCCAGTACTTCGACCCGGCGCTCGCACGCGACGACTACCGCGGCCTTGTGCAAAGTATCGAGTCGCAGGCGCAGCCCATCGACGCCATCGTGCTTTCGGCGCCAAACCAGGTCGAAGTCTTCGACTACTACTACCACGGTTCGTTGCCGGTGATCGGGCTGCCGGCGCAGCGTCCGATCGATCAGGCGGACACACAGGCGCGGCTGGCGCAGCTCAAGCAGACGTACGGTCGCGTGTGGCTGGTGGAGTGGGCGATCAACGAGGCGGACCCGCCCCGAGTCATCCTCAGCTGGCTGTCTCAAAACGGATTCCAGGCCAGCCACGCGTGGTACGGGTCGGTGCAGCTGGCGCTGATCGGTTTCGGCTCGGCGAGCGCGCCGATGCATCAGCTGAATATGCCCTTGAGCAATGGCATCACGCTCGAGGCCTATCAGTTATCGTCGGAGACGTTGAAGCCTGGCGAGACGCTGCAGCTGACACTCTTGTGGCGCGCGGGGGACGCGCCGACGGCTGACCGCTGGAAAGTCTTTACGCACATCCTGGATGCAAACTCCAAAGTGGTGGCGCAGCGTGATGCGGAGCCGGGCGATACGCTCCGCCCAACCACGACCTGGCAGCCAGGTGAAGAGATCAAGGACAACTACGGAATCGCTATTCCGCCCGATCTGGCTCCGGGCGACTACACGCTCGAAATCGGTATGTACAACGGCGACACGCGCGCCGAGTTCGCGGGCCAGGGCAATCACCTGAACCTCGGCACGATTCACGTCGCAGGCTGACGGTCTACTCGCGACGGCTCGATGCCCCGCGGGCTCGGGTGATCAATGGCGCTGCGCGATGGGGCGCGGTCAATCAACGCATCGGGCCCGATCAACGCACGTGGCCGTCGGCTCGGCATCGCGTGCTCGGGGGTCGTGCCGCGTCCAAAGGATACTTGCGGAAATGCAGCGCGGACCGTCCATGTGCCCGCAATTGTCACCGCGGTCGGGCGTAAAATACACGGTGCCCTGCCGCTTTACGGCGACCGCGAGCCCAGGAGCGGCAGGATGGGACGACTAGCTCGGCCGGCGCTGTTGTTGGCCGTCGCGGGCATGGTCGCCGCGCTTCCAGGCGCAGGGTCGCCCGCGGCTACATCTTCGTCCACCAGCTACTCCAGGATAACTTCGCGGCCCCCGGAGAATGACACGGAGGCGTAGCCCAACAGGGCCGACGCCGTCGGTCTGACACTTGCCGCCGGCTGGCGCGGGAGCGCCACGCACAGGTCGTCCTGTGTCCGCGGCGAACCGCCGGCAGGTCGGGGTAGCCGACCAGTGGCTGGACGACGGTGGCGTCGTTCTCGGCGACGAGGCGTCCACCTTTCAGATGCGCGCCGAAAAAGATCTCGAACCGGACGTCGGGTTGAATTCGTGCTATGAAATGGAACGCGGGCAGCACGTCCGGATCGGCTTGCGGGACCTGGCCTGGCCCGCTGCTGCGCGCCGCGTCCTTCTCATCCACAACACCATGCAGTCGAGCCTGGGCGGTGGCTCAAGCGGTGGCAATCTGCTCGGTCACGTAGACTACACGCTCAGCTAACGCTCAGGAGGATGGCGCCTGCGGCCCGAACCGGCTGCGAGGGGAGCAAGACCAGCATGCCGGGGCTTCTCCGACCGGCTAGCATGGCACGCGGCCAGACCGTGGCCCGGCTGCTCGCTGGGGCGTGGCGCCTGACGCCACCACAAATTGATCTGGATCTCACGCGGGTGCCTGCGCTCAACGCGTTGCTGGTCCAGGGTGGCGTCGCTGGCCTGGTCTGGTGGAAATTGCAGCGCGCGAGCCTGGACGCGGCACCCGAGGCGCATGCACTGCGCCTGGCGTACCGTCAGACGGCATTGGAGTCGGCCTTACACCAGCAGTCGATCCGCGTGCTGGTCGGGTGCCTGCGCGCTGGAGGCATTGAGCCGCTGCTAGTCAAAGGCTGGTCCACAGCGCGGCTGTACCCCAGGCCGGGGCTGCGACCCTACGTGGATATCGATCTAGTGGTGCCGCCAGGCGAGGGTGCGCGTGCCGCAGTACTCGTGCGAGACCTAGACCCGGCGAGCAGCCCAGTCGCTCCGGACGTCTTGGACGCGGCGACCTGGACGGCTGAGTGGGACCGTGCCGGCGCGGCCGGCGACCTGGCTGACCACCCCTGGGCGGCAATCGTCGAGCGTTCGCGGCTGGTTCCGCTCGGGGACGTGCCTATCCGCGTACTCGGGTTCGAGGATCATCTGCGGCTCGCGGCCGTGCATGGCGTGCGCCACCGCTTCCGTCGGCCGGTCTGGCTGTGCGATATCGGCCTGCTGATGGAGACATTGCCCGAGGCGTTCGACTGGACGTACTGCCTATCCGGCCACGCTCATCGGACCGAGCAGCTACTGCGCAGTCTCGGGCTCGCCCACCAGCTGCTGGGCGCCGACTTGCAGCACTGCCCAGGTGCGGCGGCGACCGTGCCAACGTGGCTAACCGGTTCCGTCCTGCGGCGCTGGGGGACCCCGCTGGTCATTGGCCCAGGCCCGTCGATCCTGCAGGCGCTTCGCCATCCGCGCACGTTGCCCGGGGAGCTGTACCGACGTTGGCCCGACCCGCTGGACGCGACGCTCCGACGCGGCGTGCCCCTGACGGGCGGCTCGCGGGTGACGGCCCAGGCCGCCGAGTTCGTGTGGCGCTTCGGCGTTCTCGCCAGCCGCCGATGGCTGCGGCACGGCCTGCGCGCGGCCAGGCGGCCTGGGTGGCGGCGCGTGGCTCAGGAGGTCGACCCAGGATGAGAGATGCCGTCCGACCCGCGGCCGATCCTGCCGTGGCTGCCTACCCGGTGGACGACGAGCTCGTCCTCTACGACCCGCGCCGCGGCCAGGGCTTCGTCCTGAACCGCACGGCGGCACGCATCTGGTCCCTCTGTGACGGCTCGCGGACGGTCAGAGCCGTAGCCGCTGAGTTGGCGTCCGCCTATGCGCTGGAGGACGAGCAGGCTCTCAGCGATGTGTCTGCGTGCCTGAACGAGCTGAGTCGTGCGTGCCTGCTACGTGCCTAGGCCCCGCGTCGCACCCGCCCCACACCCAGAGGCGACCGCCTCAATACGCATCCTGACTTTCGAGGCGTGCCTGCGTGGCCCGAGCGCCCTGGTGCGCGCCGCCCTCGTACTGCGGCCCCGTGCGCCTGCATGGACCACCACGGCTGTGGTTCAGGCACGCGCGACGTTCGCCATACGCCGCAACCCGCAGAGCCCGAGCGGCTACCAACTGCTGCGGGACGGCATACCACTCGATGACATAAGACCGCCCCAAGCACTGCTAGCGGCCCTCGACACCGCTATCACCGCCGCCGCGGTGATGGCCCTCGACCGCCACTACATACTCGTCCATGCGGGGGCGGTGGCCTACGCCGATCAGGGAGTGCTCCTGCCGGCTCCGGCTGGGCACGGCAAGAGCACCCTGGTCGCAGGGCTGTTGGCAGCAGGTTTCCAGTACCTGAGCGACGAGGTGGCCGTCTTCGACCCGCACACGCACCATTTGCTGCCGTTCGCAAAGTCCCTGGCGATCAAGCACGGCGGTGCGGCGGCGCTGGCTGAGCTCTACCCTGGACTCGCGAGCGGCGTACCGCGCCTGCACGATGGACGGGAGGAGGTCTGGTATCTGCCACCGCCCACGCGTGCGTGGCCAGCGGGGCCTGTCCCGCTGCGCTACGTTATCCAGCCCGAATATGCGCCCGCGACACCGACGAGACTGGTTTCGATGAGGCGAACCGATGGCCTCGCGGGCGTAGTGCAGCAGGCCTGCCGTCTACCGGCCCACGGGGCCGCCGGCTTCGGCAGCCTCGTCGCCGCTGTCCGGGAGACCGAGTGTTATGCGCTCACAGTCGGCGAGCTTGGGTCAGCCATCGACCACCTGCTGCGGTTGCTCGACGGCTGAGCCAGCACGCGCCTGACTGTGTGAACGCTGGGCGGTCGGGACCTCAGAAGCTGAACGCGTGAGCGATGGGGACCTGGAGCGGCCGCACACTAGGGGGGACGTAGCCTGAGGCAGCAGCCACCCCGGCGACCGTCGCCGTCGCCGCCTTGACAAGCCGCCTGCGAGTAATTCGCCCCCGCGTCCCGGCGACCGGCCTATCGCCACGAAGCCCGTCATCCGAAACGGCGGGACGTGGTTGGGCCCGATTTCTCTCAGTCATGTGCAGTGTCCTCCTTCTGTTCGAGCTGTTCCACCACGTGCCCCCACCCGCCACTCTTCCGTAGCTGATGGCTGTCCAAGGTCGGATGGGCGACTGAACGGTGGCCTGGACCGCTGCCGCCCGTGTCGGCAATGACTACCAGGGCGCTACCGCCCGGAGCACCGTGACCGATCAAGGCGATCGTGTTCATGCCAGGCCGCATGGCACTGCCGATGTCGACCATGCGCGTTTGCTGGTTGCGGAGGCCGTCGATGGTGAATCGCTTGCCGTTGACCTCGATCTCGACGCGTTTCAGGCCAGGGTTGCCGTTCTGGATGGTG
>JAFAPL010000156.1 GCA_019247135.1 Chloroflexota bacterium
CCTGGATGCTGGACTCCAGGTCCATCTCGGGAGGATTTCGGGCCGCGAAGAAGCGGACCACCGGCACCTGCAGCTCGGCCGCGAGATCGATCCACGCGTTTCCTTCCTCCAGCGTCGTCTGCCTGATGTGCGGCTCGCGCGTGGCCAACCGCACGGATGTAGCAAGCGTCGCTACCGGCAGCTCGTCCACCGGAAACAGCTCTTTGATGCGCGCGAGATTCGCCCGCACTGAGTCGACGCTGATCACCTCACCGTCGATTAGCCGCAAATCGACTCCAGCGTAGCCGTAGGCGCGGGCGTTGTGTGCGGTAACTTCGAGTGTCCAGCCGGGCGCCCCGAGCGTGTTGAGTGTGAATTTCACCATTCATCCAACCTGCCCGATCTAACCTCGATGAAGTAGCAAGGCTCGCGCCACTGATACCTTTCTGCTCCTCTGCTCCGTCATAGCGTTGAAGGATGGCGGAGATGAAGTCCACAAACACACTCGCGCATCAGCAATCGAACAAGAGCAGCAGCGTCTCCACAGGGTTCACCGACCACGAACGAGCCGCCATGAGGGAGCGCGCCCGAGAAGCGAAGTCGGCCCGCGCGGGCAATGCGGACGGCGAGAGCGACCTTCTGGCCAAGATCGCGGAGATGCCGGAGCGGGATCGCGCGATGGCCCACCGGATCCACGCGATCATCAGTGCGACCGCGCCCGACCTGTCGCCGAGAACCTGGTACGGGATGCCCGCATACGCCAGGGATGGCAGTGTCGTCTGTTTCTTCAAGTGCGCGGACAAGTTCAAGAGCAGGTACGCCACGCTCGGCTTCAGCGACAAGGCCAGGCTCGACGAAGGCAGCATGTGGCCGACCGAGTTCGCGCTGACGGAGCTGACGCCTGCGGACGAGGAGAGGCTCCGCGCGCTTATTAAAAGAGCGGTGAGTTGACAACAGCGTCAACTGAGTCGCCGGATCGAAGCCCAAGCTCGACGCGTTTCGCGGTCTGCTGCGGTCAGATGGATTGATCGCACGCAAAGACGCAGTCAGAAACGCCGCGGAATGCGCCGCTCTTCTCATCGTGTTTGACGCCCTGGAGATTGGCAGTGCCAGTCTTAGTGGCGACCCGTTTACCACCCGGACACGCCGACTCGAGCAAGCGATATCGGACTGTCGATTGTGTGGTGATCGGCGTCGCCGGGGATCTCTCATAGCCGAAGCTCGTTCTCGGGCTGCACCACGACGACGGCAAGCTTCATCATCTCGGTGTCATTCGCGAGCTTCGGTCTGAGCAGACGTCGGCGATCGTGCCACTGCTCGGGCGGCTCGGCCCTGAGGGACCGGACCCTGATTGGCACGACGCAGCTTGCGTTCGATCGCCGCCTGATGGGTCCAGTAATGGCCGATGAGCACACGCTCGATGAACTCACCGAGTGTCCGCGTGCGGCATGGCAGCGCGAGTTGTTCATCAGTCAGAGGTTCGAGAAGGCTGCTGCTTTCCTGCGCACGGCGTCTCAGCAGTTCGATCACCTCTGGCTGGGCCAGTCGGGCCGTCAGACACGCTCGCTCGAGGACCGGCCGTTTGCCGGGCTCTTGACGCACGCTCGAGCGCACCACCCACTGGTGCAACGCGTTGCCTTCGGCGACGTGCTCGGCGTCCTTGCCGGGCGACCACTCGCCGGGCGTGGCGACCTCCAGCCACCGCTCCGACGGGATCCACTCAACCACCTCGATCTGCGCGCTGGACGCATCCCGCAGGTGCTCGAGCAGGTGCGCGCCGCGCTCGGAGGTCATCCGGACGACATGCTGGCAGGTCAGCGCCATTTGACACCAGTGTTCGGCCGGCCTCGAGTGGCTCGAAGTAGCTCTCGCCGACGAAGAGCCCCGCGCTGAGGTAGCCACGGGTCGCTCAAACGCGGTTGCCCGTCGAGGCGACCGGTCGGGCCAGCGTCCTCGCATCGATGATCGCCCGGCTCGCCGTCAGCACCCAGGCAGAGCGTGGGTCGCCCGGAACCAGTGGCCGCTAGGGACGACCCATCCGCTGCGCGAAGCGCTGCGCCACCTCACAGGTGTTCCGAAACCCTGCCCGGACGAAGGCGCGGCCATGCACCAGAAACTCGAACGCGTGCCTGGCGCGCCGCGGCGTCGAGGCGCCGAGGGCGAGGTGCTGGCGGAGCCAGCCGAGGACCGCTACTGGGTTCGCGGGGTCGACGAAGAAGACGAACCGCTGACGGGCCAGGATCTCGTCGCCGACCAGAAACGCAGCCAGCTGGCTGGTCCACGCGGTACAGCCCACGTCCATCAACAGCTCCGCGTAGTAGAGCTCCACCCGTTGCGACGCCGGAAGTCCCAGTTCCTCCGCGAGTGGCATGCCCATGTAGCACGACCGCAAGACGTGCTCCAGGGGCACCCCCCGGGCCAGGTCGGCCGCGAGCGAGACGGCACCGAACAGGTCGGCGGCGCGCACCTCGCCGGGCGGAGGATGGCTCCGGCCGGTGGCCAGCGCGGTCACCATTGGATCACCACCAGGACCAATGACTTCACGCTGCTGCACAGATGGGTCGCTCAATGGCGCGGTTCGATCCGCAGCCTGCTCCTTTGCCTCAACCCAGACGGTCTACAGCCGCCGCATCGGATCCAAGCGTAGATCGGATTCCTCAAGGCGCGCGGCGCCATGCGCGACCTGGATTGGATATCGCTGCCTTATGGCTGGTGACACATGGTTTCCACTCCAGTTAGATCTCGGCGGCCGCGGTGTCGCGAACCTAAGCAGCAGTCGCAACGACATGGCTAACTGATCGCGAAACCGCCGAGCAGAGTGGCACCCGTCAACAAGCCGACCTGGTCATCGGTTGCAGAGACCCGCCGGGCTGTACACGACCGCAGTCGAGTTGTTGAATGGGCGCATGCGGGGACGAGGGCCGACCGACGCACCGTTTCAGACCGCTTCCGTGGGCGGTGACACTCTGGGATCCGGGAGCGTGGACCGTGAGCTGCCGCGCGCGCGTGAGCAGCCGCGATGGTTGTGGCGCGTCACGTTTCTGGGCGCGCACCAGGCGGAGCTCGGTGATGATCGCTTTTACAGACGTCTGGTCGCGCTCGGTGGCTGGGCGTTTGCGACGTTCGCGGTCGCCATCGTTGTCGTCATCGTCGGCTTCGTAGCAGCGTTCATCGCTGGTGTTCTTGCTCCGGCGGGCGGGATCGGCGCGCTGGCGGGCGCGCTCGCTTTTTGGGTGGGAGTCATCGCCCTCGTGATCTGGTTGGCGAGCGTCGTCACCTTGCGGGTCGCCTACTTCGCGCGTGCGCGGGCGATCAAGGAGGTCGCCGACTCCGCGGCCACGGCCCCGAACGTGTACTCGACCGACCTGGAGTACACCCTGGCAGTAGTGGAGGCCCAGGAGCATGAGTGGGTCGAGCAGAATCGGAGCCAGACAGTAGTCCTCTCCCGCTATGCCTGGTCGGGGCTGGCCGCGCTTGATACAGGGGAGTGGCAGTTTCGGCCGCGCGTAAATGTGTTGCTCGGGAAAAATGGCTACGGCAAGACGCTCCTGCTTCGGATCATGGCCATGCTGATCCAGCGCGATCGAAATGCTGCAAGAAAGGTCTTCGGCGACGTCCTGAGCAACACGGGCCAGTCGCGAGCCGTAGTCGACGTCGTGCGGAACGGAACGACGGAGTCCGTCGTCCTGGAGAACGGCATCTTCAAAGACACGGTAGGCCGGCTTCCGCTACTGGCGATCCCCGACTCGCGCTTCATCAATCGCGCAAACCAGACGCTGGCAGCAACGGCGGCCGGGACCGAACCGCTCTATCGTTCGGGCGCCAGCAACTTCTTGAATCAAGAACCATACGACGGTGTAATTCAGGATCTGCTGGCACAGCTCGCGGCCGACTACTTCACCACCAATCAACGACTGGATCTGCCGCTTGTGCAACTCGTGGAACGTGTTGTTCAGCAGTTGACAGAGGACCGAACCTTCAAGTTCGCCGCCATCGAGCGCTCCGGCCGAGTCGGTTACCGGATCCTGGTGCGTACAGAAATACACCCGAGTACGCCGTTGCCGATCCAGGCCGCTTCTCAGGGGACGCTGTCAGTCGTCTCGATCTTCGGTCTGATCTATAGCTTTCTGGACTCGAACTGGCCGAATACGCCGGAATCGGAGATCACGAGCAGACCGGGCGTAGTGATAATTGACGAACTGGACGCGCACCTTCATCCAAGCTGGCAACGCAAGATTATGGGGCTGCTCACGCGCACGTTTCCGAACGTGCAATTTATCGTGTCGGCGCACAGCCCGTTGGTGGTGGGTGGCTGCGATTGGGGTGAGGTCGCCGTGCTGCGCCGTCCGGAGCCCGGGCGGGGGTTCCGGCTGGAGCGCATCGAGCACGATTTCATCGGCGCACAGTCCGCGGACGTCTACCGCCAGATATTTGAGGTAGACGACGCCTCCGATCGGCTCTACCTGCAGTACACAGCGACGCTCGACCCTGGCGCCGATGTCGAGCGTGAGATCCAGCGCCTCGAACGCAAACGTTTCCTCTCCGATGAAGACAAGCAGCAACTGAATGACTTGCGCGCGAATCTCCAGGACACCAAGCGGCTCGCCAAACGCGCCGCGGAGGCACGCGAGGAACGCCTGAACACCGAGAGCACCGACGCTCGCATCAGGCAATTGGAAGGTGAAGTCCGCCGACTGCAATCGCAGCTGAAGCTGCGCGCGGCCGAACTTGCTGCGCGGCATCCGGAAGACGCGGTGAACGAGCTAAGTACAAGCGACTCCACCGTCGAGGATCGATCGCGCTGATGGCCGCGCGCGACGATCTGATCGACCTCTACGCGCGCCTGCCAGCCAGGGACGTCCTCGCGAGCCCGGAGTTCCGCGCGCTCGCCGGCAGACATGTTGGGGATACGGCGTTCGAGGCAGACCGCAGCGAGATCGAAATCGCAAAGATTGCGGTGGAAACCTACATGTTGCCCGGTATGACTGCCGCCAAGGAGCTTCGCGCCGCGCTGACAATGCTGCTGGATTATCGAGAAGACGTTAAGCACAGGCTGTACTACCAGCTCATCAGCAGGGGCTACTACGACCATTGGTCGATTGATCAACAGGCCTATTTCGAATATGGCGCTAAGAAGATCGAGGCCGGGCTGGACTTTTTTCTCTCGTTTACACAGCGCTACCCGATTGCACCTGGGGAAAACCCCGTCAATCTGCGATACCGCCTGCTGATCGCACGAGTGCTCGGCGATCCCGAGTACCAGCAGGCCGACCGCTACAAACGCAATCTACTGGCGGAATCGGTGTACAAGCTGTTGAAGGAGCAGGGCTACGTCGACGGCTTCTTCTTTCCTGACATCCAGTACAACAATTCGGATACGCTCGCGAAGCTAGATGAGGCCGCGCAAGGCGCGCTGGTGTTCATTCAACTCGTTCAGAACGTGATGTTCGACGCACCGCAGCAGCCCACACCAAACTACTGCTGGCTCGAATTCCAGCGAGCCCTGCAATTAGCCGCGGCAGAGAAGAAGACACCTGAGGACCGTCTAAAATTCATTGTTGCGGAGCGCAACCGGCAGACGCTGATTCCGAGTGTGCGGGTCCCAGCGGACTACAAGTCCTGGCATGCCCACATCAGCGGCCGGGACGCGCCATATCTCGACCTCGAGCCGGCGACGGATGTTCGCGTTGAGGAGTTGGTCGGATTGATTCGCGACAAGATCACGCCGTACGTCGAGGGCGCGCTGATTCAACTCCTGGAAGGCGTGCCCGAGTAGGCCAGTGTTCCGATACATAGGTCGGCTCAGAGGCATTACTCCAACAGCACTGCCCATCGGGCCATAGGGCGGGACCGGAACTGCTCGCGGCAGCAAGGTGGAGCGCCTGGTGTACCACTGCAGGTAGCCCGAAATGGTGCGTCCAGGCGGCCTGGTCAGCCCGCAATCAGAAGGCTGATAGCCGATCGCCAGATACGAGCACGGAGCCACTCACGTTCAGACCGATGTTGACACTGCGCGACGAGTCCCCGCTGAAGCTGGTGCCCTTGTGCGCCGGCACCGACTCGGCAAGCGCTGCCACTCGCTCCGCGAATGGCGGATTGTCACCCAGCATCTTGCGGAACTGTAAGCGCACCGCGGCGCGAGCGTCGTCGTCCGCCGGATTGGCTTCTAAATCCTGCAGCGCCTCCCCCGCAACCGGCCGTTCGGCCGCCTGCGTTTGGACCTCTCGCCACACTGGCAGCGTGCGTTCATCCAGCCCGCGCTTGGTCACGTACGGCAGGATCAGCTCGACAAGCGTCGCGGCGAGCGAAACAGTATCCAGAGCCACCTTGACGCAAGTGTATACCCAGGCGAGATCCGCGGCTAGCTGTCTTTGACGCTGCGCTCGAGCGCGAGCAGGTTGGTGCGCACCAATTCGGTGCGCGGGTTCGATGCGCCTTCGCCGCCGTCCAAGATGGCCACGGCCTGCCGCAAGCTCGAGATGGCTTCGGCGGCGTGGCCTCTACTCGCTTGCACGCGTGCCAGGTTGTTGAGAGTTGCCGCGACATCCGGATGATCCGCGCCCAGCACAGCTTCCTGCGTGGCAAGCGCCTGGCCGAGCAAGTGCTGTGCCTCGTCGAGGTTCCCTTGCGCGGCGAGAACGCTGGCCAGATTGGCCTGCGCCCTCGCGGTTTCGGGGTGGGCCTGTCCGCGCAGTTGCAAGGCTACCTCCAGTGCGCGCCGGAAGTACAGCTCGGCCTCTTGCAGTCGACCCTCTGACGACGACACCAGGCCGAGGTTGTTCAGGGTGCTGCCAAGCTCGGCCGAGACCACGTTCTGCGATTCCGTCACGGACAGCGCGCGCCTGAGGTGCGCTTCAGCCTCCGACAATCGGCCCATCGACGCCAGAACGAGCCCGAGGGTGGTACGCAGGTTTGCCACCGCCAGATCGTCCGCATCACCTCGCGAGTCGTATACGGCCAGGGCTCGGTCCAGGTAGGCGAGGGCCGACGCATAATCACCCTGGCGCTGGGCAACACCGCCGAGGTTGACGAGAACTGCCAGAGTCGTCGGATCCTCCCGGCCGAGGATCTTCTCGTAGATCGCGAGCGCCGCCTCGAGGTGTGCTCGGGCATTGTCGTACGACCCAAGCGCCTGCAGCGCGGTACCCAGATTGTTGAGCGTGGCTCCCATCTCGACGTGCTCTGGCGTGAACAGTTGCCGAGCGGTCGTCAGGGCCGTCTCGAAAACACGCTGCGCGTCGGCCGCGGCCCCCCTGGCCAGTACCAGTGACCCAAGCTCATTCCAGAGCGCCACCGCCACCGGGTCGGCCCGGCGATCAGCGCGTTCCGCCGATCGAGTCAGGTGGGGTTCGAGCTGGCGAGTGCGCGCAAGATCATGCTGCTGGCGTAGTTGCCGGGCCAAACCGAGCAGCGCCTGGTCGACCGCCGCCTGAGCGCCCGAATCGCGCAGGAGCGTACGCGCGGCCATGGCGGTGACCGGGTGGATAGAAACGAATCGAGTGGGATTCGATTCCAACAGGCCGACCTCGCACAGTCGACTCAGGCCTGCTTCGAAGGCCGCGTCATCAGCGGTGGGCAGGCTGCGCTGCAGGAGCTCGATGGGGATGGGCACGCCCGTGGCAAGACACGCGGCGCGCGCGAGCATGTCTAGCGCGACCCGGTCGCTGGCTTGATCAGGATCCAGGCGGCCGACGCTCAGCGCAAACGCACTGGTGACGCTCGCCTGCAGGTTGTCCAGCGCGGTATCCGGCGAACTGGCGCCCCAAGTGGGAGTGTCGAGGTTGTGCAGCATGTCGGTCAACTGGGCGACCTGGCCGGGCCCGGTTGCCCGCGCGAGTGTGCCCGAGGCGACCTGTAGCGCGAGCGGCAGGTCACCCAGGATTGCGGCAATCTCGCCCAGCTCATCGTCGCCGACCGAGGTCACCTTTAGCCGAGACCGCAGCAATGCGACGCTATTTGAACGCTCCAGAGGTCCTACGGCAACCAGCGCGCCAACGTGTGAGTCATCCCAAAGCGGACGTCGCGAGGTCAACAGCACCCGGCAGCCACCCCGAGCCGGTCGCCAGCGTTCGAATACCTGGGGATCTTCGCACCCGTCGAAGATCAACAGTCTCGGCACATCTCTGCGCCAGGCATTGATCACTTCGCGCACTTGGTCCTCCAGCGACATGCTGGAGAATTGCGCGTTGAGCTCGGCCATACCCGGGTTGCCACATGCCGCCACTTCCGAAACAATGCTGCTCGGCTCTGCAAAATTCAGCCAGAACACGCCGCCCGCGAAGAATTGGCCGTATTGGTACGCGAACTCCGCCGCGAGTTGACTTTTGCCAACGCCAGCGATTCCGGTAATTGCCACTCGCTGTGTGCTGGATATCGCGCGCGCAAGCATCTGCAGCTCACTGGAGCGGCCGACGAAGATCGGACTGCGTGAGATCGGCACACGTGAGCCTTCGGGTAACGGAGCCGGGGATGGAATGCTGTCATTTGGCAGTTGGGCCAGACGCGCCACGGCCGCGCTCAGGTCCTGTGGCAACTGTTTGAACTGTTCGCGCACCCACTCCCGCACGCTGCGCTCGGCCGCCTGCACAGCCTGCACTTCACCGCCCGTCAGAAAATCGGTTATCTGCTCGGCCGACCGAAGCACCGAGTGTCCCTCGGCCGGCTCGTCGGCAAATGTGGCCAGGATTTCTTCGTATGCGTAGAAGGGAACGTACAGCGTCTCAACGGCGGACCAGTACTCGTCGCGGGCGCTGCCTTGCAAATGCGCGGGGAACCGACCCAATCGCTGGCGAGCGTAGTTACGCCGCAAACTGACCTTGTCCTTTTCGCTGAGTTCCACGCGCATTGGCATCGGGAATATCGGCACCGCAGACCGCTGCTGAGAGACGGAGTTCGCGATCGCCGCCGCGCCCTCGATGCTCTGGTTATTGAGCGTGAAGCACACGACGAGCTTGTCAGGCATCTGCACCGTCGAGATTCCGGCCGTGTCGCTGACGCCTGTCCGGCTGTCGACGAGAATGTAGTCGTACTGTGTCCGCATGCTCGCGCGCACCGATTCGAGCAGCGCGCCGCCACCCAGGCGCTCGTAGAAATTACGCCAGTCGAATGAGTTGACGCGCCGCGAATATTCAGGATCCTGTCGACCGGCCGGCACCAGGTCCAGGGCACCACCGTTATCGAACGACCAGGCCAGTGACAGCGCATAGCGCGAAATATCGGCCGCCTCGGCGAACCAGTCATTCGGACTATCTTTCTCCGGCTCGAGCGGCGTGAGGACCTGGTTGGTGTAGTCAACCACCAGATCGATGATCCCTTCCGACGATCTCAGTTCTTTATCTCTGAGAAATGGACGAAAGTAGCGGTGCACGCCGGGCGCTTCGAGATCCCAATCGGCAACAAGCACGCGTTTGCCGCGGCTGGCGAGAATCCAGGCCACGTTAGCGAGCATCATCGACCGGCCAGTACCGCCCTTATACGAGTAGAAGGTGATGATTTCGCCCTGCTGCGTCGTTCGGATCGTCACGCCACTGGACCTTGCACGACTGGCTGCTGGGTAGGCCCGGGCGGGATCGAGCGCTTGGTCGGCGCGTCGATCCGCAGGCGCTCCACCGTTTGCTTCAGAGCAGCCGCGATGACGTCCCGGAGGTCGTCGACTGAGGCAATGTCGTCGCGAAAGATGCGCGGGTCGGGCAATTGCAGGCGTGTCGGAAACGCCTTGCGGAGTGTCTCGTTGAGCTCGATTTGGCAGGCGACGGACTCCTGGTCGTGCGCATTCCAGGGGATCACCACGACCACGTTCGGGAAACTGCGACCGTCATACTCCAGCATGCGCGCCCGAATCTCGGCCACATGTAGCGACCAGCGGTCAACAATCAGCACGACCACCAGGTTG
>JAFAPL010000818.1 GCA_019247135.1 Chloroflexota bacterium
CGCCATGGCTCGCACTGTCCAGTACGGTCCCGAGCACGTCGGAGACCAGGTCAAAGGCAGGCGCGCCGTCGCGCATGAGCCGGCCGAGGGTCTGCTGCGCGTCGACTGCAAGGAACCTGCCGTCAGCCTCCGCTTGCGCCAGGTTGAGTCCGTGCCCCTGCAGTTCGTCGGCCAGCGCGGCCCGGTGCTCGGGCGTCGCAATCACGACACCCGCGTCCGCCCGGTGCAGGGCGCCTCCGATGAAGTCCGCGACGTTGTCCACCAGGCTGGTATCGCTCTCGTAGAACCGAGCGACATGCCTGCTGGCGACCACAGGACCCGACACCATCCAGTAAACAGGGTAGCAAGTGCTCGAGCGAGTCGCCGGCGATAGCTATCTGTTCAACGGGTCCAGAACCCGCGCGGGTCGGCCTGGCGAATCAGCCGCAGTTCGTCCGCGCTGGGTGCTTGCGTCGGCTCGCATCGATCGTCGACGCGTAGCGGCCAGCCGGTCGCCTCGCGCACGGCTTCGATACTGCTGAACGGGTGGTAGGAGGCGAGGTACGCCTCGCCGTCATCGTCGAAGCGCAGGACGCCGAGTGTGGTGATCACCGCTGACGGGCCGCCGCGGACCAGCCCGCGCCCTCGGCGCCAATCTCTGCCGCCACTGCCGTAGCCAGGCGAGGTGATGAAGTCGACGCGATCACGCAAGCGACGCACGTCGTGCTCCATCAACGAAACCAGGCGCCGTGCCAGGCAAGCGATGTCGGCGCCGCCGCCGCTGCCTGGCAGCTTCACCTTCGGCTGTTCGGGTGAGCCGATCACGCTCGTGTTGATGTTGCCGAAGCGGTCGACCTCTGCCCCGCCGATGAATCCCAGGTCGACGTCGCCCCGTTGGAGCAGGTACATCACCTCCAGCAGGCCGGTCGCCCATGCTGCGTCCAGGATGTTGGGCGCGTCGCTCATGGTGTACAGGTCGGGCGGTGGTACGCGGTCGCGCACGAGCCCGTTCTCGAACAAGCCGATGGCGGTTGGCGCGTGCGTCCGTTTGGCGAGTCCAAACGCCAGGAGCGGCAAGCGCATGCCGACGAAGACGACTTCGCCGTCGTGGATCTCGCGCGCGGCGGCCACGACCATCAGCTCCTGCGGCGTGTACTCACTCATGCTTCAGGCGTAATCCAGCGGCGCGGCCGGCCGCTGGTCAGCCGGTCCGAGGTGCTCGCTTCAGGCATAGTCCACCGGCGCGGCCAGCCGCTGGTCAGCCGGTCTGAGCTGCTCAAATCGTTCTTGCAGCCGCTGGATGGCTGCCGCGTGATCTGGGAAAGCCAGCACGCTTTCCTGCAGCCAGGTGAGAAAACCGTCGCGCTGACGGCTGACAGCGTGGTACTCGCTGTACGCCGTGTGGTCGCGCCCGTAGTAGCCCTGGACGGTCGACGGATACGCCCCGCCCGGCACGTGCGCGACGGCTGTGACCCGATAGGCTGGCAGCAACAAGCGGTTGGGGTCGCTCAACAGCACGTCCGCGGGTGCGATCTCCTCGGCTGTGAGAATGACTCGCCGCGCCGCGAGCGCGGCCGGCTCGGTGATGCCAAGGTTGCCCCACACGTGAGCGTGCCCGTCTTCGTCGGCGCGCTGGACGTGCACGATCGCGACATCAGGTGCCAACGCTTGCACGTGCAGCAGCCCGTCGGTGGCCGGCCGCAGGCGTGGGTTTCGCAGGACGAGATCCGATCCGAGCAGTGTCCGTGTCGGTAAGTACGGCACACCCATGGCCGCCGCTTGCAGCGCGAGTCCGATCGAGAAATTCGAGTGCTCCTCGAGTTCGAGTCCGTTCGGGATGCCGTGCTCGACCGCGCGCCGATAGTTGTGGCCCAGGCCTGCGCTCACGTTGCCGACCCACGCGGCCGTGATGCGTCGCACGCAGCCCGCGCCGATGAGCTGGTCGAACAGCATGTCCGAGATCGGCCCGATGAGCTCCAGGTCGCGCCGTTGGAGTCGAATCAACTCGTGGGCCGCCGCGAACGGGATCAGCGCCTCGAGGGCCATGCCCATGGCGACCGAGGCGCCATCCGGGACGTGCTGCGCCAGGGCCTCCCGCAGCGGCAGCAGCTTAGTCACGCCTGGGACCGATGGTAGCGTTATCCTTCAGCGCGAGGGGCATCAATCAATGACTCACAATCAGGCACCGGCCCAGCCGTACGGCACGCTCAATCCGAAGGAGGCGAGCGAGCGCATTTCGACCGGCGAATTGAAGGTGGTCGACGTACGTGAACAATGGGAGTACGCGCGGGACCACATCCCGAATGCCACCCTGACGCCGCTGGGGCAGATCATTGCTCGGCCGCAGGAAGCGATCACCGTCGACAACGTGGTGTTCGTGTGCGAGGTGGGTCAGCGCAGTGCCGTGGCGGCCGAAATGGCTGCTGCGCTGGGCATGCAGCACGTCTTCAATCTGGAAGGTGGCATGCAGGCGTGGCGGACGGCGGGCCTGCCCGTCGAAGCGTGAGGCTGAGCCGCGTGGGCGTTGCGCGCCTGGCTGGCTGACCGTCGCCGCCGGGCCGCCTCGGCTTAGCGGGCACGTGCGCTGGCTAAAAAAAGGCACTCGTCATGAAGGTTGATGGCTGGCGAGATCAGACCTAGCCAGAGCTGTGGGGCTCACCCTCACTTTTGGTGAGTCAAGTCGCTCGAGGCTCTGGGCAGCCTGTGAGAATCCCGATGACTGGCCCGTGGAGGGACGCTAGACGGTCGCGCTGATGAACTGTTCGAGAGGGCGCAACTGCAACCCATCCGTCCGGCCTGCAAGGTAGCGGGCGTTTGCTTTCTCCGGGGTGAGGTGGAAGGTC
>JAFAPL010000200.1 GCA_019247135.1 Chloroflexota bacterium
TTGCGCGGGTTGGCGAGCAGGTCCTCGAGATACGCGACCCGCTTCTTGATCTCCTCGTACTCCTCGAGGATGCGCTGGCGTTCGAGGTTGGCCAGTTGGCCCAGCTGCATTTCGAGGATCGCGCGCGCCTGGACCTCGCTCAGTGAAAAGCGCTCCATCAAGGTCGGTCGTGCGACGTCGCGGCTGGGCGATTCGCGAATCGAGCGAATCACCGCGTCCAGGTTGTCGAGCGCGATGACCAGGCCTTCGAGGATGTGCGCGCGTTGCTGCGCCTTGGCCAGCTCGAATCGTGTGCGCCGCGTCAGGACGTTCTGCCGATAGTCGAGAAATTCGATCAGCAACCGCTTGAGCGGCAACAGCTGCGGCTGCCCGCCGACGAGGGCGAGCATGTTGTAGCCGAACGCCTGCTGCATCGAGGTGTGCTTGTAGAGCTGGTTCAGCACCGTGTGCGGGTTCGCGTCACGCCGGATGCCAATCACTAGCGCCATGCCGCGTCGATCGCTGTGGTCTTCGAGGCTGGCGATGCCGTCGATCTTCTTGTCGCGCACGAGCTCGGCGATGCGCTCCTGCAGGACGGCTTTATTGACCTGATACGGCAGCTCGGTGACGACCAGCTGCGTGCGCCCATTCGCCGTCTCTTCGATGTTCACCCGCGCCCGTACGAGCACACGACCGCGCCCCGTTGCATACGCATGTTTGATGTTGTTGATGACCAGGCCTTCGCGGTCTTTTTCATAGCCCATGACCAGCCCACCAGTGGGAAAGTCAGGGCCCTTTATGAACTCCAGAAGGTCGTCAATGGTCGCATCAGGATGCTCGATCAGATGGTGCAGCGCGTCGACCACTTCGCCGAGGTTGTGAGGCGGAATGTTCGTCGCCATACCCACGGCAATACCCGACGAGCCATTGCACAGGAGGTTCGGAAAGCGGCCTGGTAAAACGACTGGCTCGTCACGGGTACCGTCGTAATTGGGTATCGTGTCGACGGTATCCATCTCCAGATCAGCCAGCATCTCCATGGCCAGCGGCGTGAGGCGCGCCTCGGTGTAGCGCATGGCTGCGGGCGGATCACCGTCAACCGAGCCGAAGTTGCCTTGCCCGTCGACCAGTGGGTAGCGCATGTTGAATGGCTGCGCCATGCGCACCAGCGTCGGGTACACCACGGCTTCGCCATGCGGGTGGTAATTCCCTGAGGTATCGCCAGCGATCTTGGCGCACTTGCGATAGCCCCGGTTGGGCGCCAGATTCAGGTCATTCATGGCGACCAGGATGCGCCGCTGGGCCGGTTTCAAGCCGTCCGTCACAGCGGGCAATGCACGCGCCGTGATGACGCTCATGGCGTAGTCGAGATACGAGTTGCGCATCTCGTCCTCGACCAGGATCTGGCGAATGTTACCGATCTCTTCTTGTGCCACTTAGCTCCTGAGCAGTCTCGTGCTTGCCAACTTCATTGCGCCGCGCCGAAGCGCAAGGCACAGCAGGAACAAGCCCGCCTTCCAAATCGAACAACATTGTACCGCATCACACCCGCATCCCGCATCCGATATTCTGCTCAAATGCTCGCCGCCTGGCTCTTGAGCCTGGGCTTGCTGACCGCCCAGCTTGCCCCCGTCGACGTCGCCATCGACCCTGGCCATAGCCGTGCGGACGTCGGCGCCTCCGGCGGTGGCATGCGTGAATATCAGCTCACCCTCGATCTCGCCCAGCGCGTTCGCGCTCGCCTGGAGCAGCAAACACACCTGACCGTTCGCCTGACGCGCGAGGACGATCAGCCGCTCACCCCCTTGCTCCACCCCAACTCCGACGACGACATCGCGGCGGAGCAAGGTGCTCGCATCGCCGCGGCCGGCCCAGCCAGCGTCTTCGTGTCGCTGCACTTCAACGGGGGTCCGGCCTCACTGCACGGGACGGAGACCTACTACAACCCGAACCGTGCCGCCGAGGTGTCGCGTGATCTCGCGCTCGCGCATGCGCTCCAGGCGCACGTGGTCGCCGCGCTCGCGGACGAGGTCGGGTACGAGTCGCTCGACCGCGGCGTGAAGTCAGACCTGAGCGCTGGAAAACCATACGGCGACTTCTTCAGCCTGCGCGGTCCGATGCCCAGTGCGCTGGTGGAGAACCTGTTCCTCTCGAATGGCAGCGACGCCGCCGCACTGCGCGACGATGCGACCATGGACGCGCTCGCCGACGGATGCGTTCAGGGGATCTTGGAATACTTCTCTACGATGGCCGGTGCCTGACGTCTGGTCCCGGTCAGGCTCTGCCAGCGCAGGCTGAGCACGACCAGCATCGCTTCGGTAACGATGTTGCCGCCCATCTTGCTCTTGCCCACACGTCGGTCAACAAACGTGATCGGCACTTCTGTGGTGAGAAAGCCTCGCTGAAAACAGCGGTAGTTCATCTCGACCTGGAACGCGTAGCCATTCGAACGCACGCTGCGTAAATCGAGGCGTTCCAGGACCCGTCTGGAAAAACACTTGAACCCACTGGTCAGGTCGTTGATCGGCACTCCCAGAATTACGCGCGCGTAGATGGAGCCGCCGCGGCTGATGAACGTCCTCAGAAAGGACCAGTTGCGGGTGCCCCCGCCCGGCACCCAGCGCGAGCCCACGGCAACGTCGGCGCCATTCTGCACGGCCGCTCGCAACCGCGGAAGGTCGGCCGGATCATGCGAGAAGTCGCAGTCCATCTCGAAGACGTAGTCGTAGTCGTCCGCGAGCGCCCATGAAAAACCCTCGATGTACGCCGTGCCGAGTCCGAGCTTGCCTGCTCGATGCATGACGTGCACGCGATCAGGCCTCGTTGCCGCCAGTTGGTCGGCGATCTGTCCCGTGCCATCAGGCGAATTGTCGTCAACCACGAGCACATCGAAGTCGTCGCCCTGGCTGAGTACCGCGCTAACGATCGCTTCGATGTTTTCGCGTTCGTTATACGTCGGCAGTACCACCAGGGAACCGGGCACGGGTCGATACAAGCATATACGTCACTGCCCGCCGCACTGTTCCCACGTGCTTCAATGCCGCGTTATGCGCACTGCTGTCCGCTGCGGCACCCTGATCGATGGCACCGGTGCCGACCCGGTGCACGGCGCCACGCTGGTCATCGACGACACCACCATCGTCGGCCTCGAGCGCGAAGCTCCGAGAGACGCCGATCAGGTGATCGACGCCAGTCACGCGACGGTGATGCCGGGCATGATCGATTGCCATGTCCATTTCACTTCGTCGCCCGCGAGTGTTCAGGAACGCCTGCTGACACCCTACAGCCTGAGCGTGGCGCAGGCCCTGAATCACGCGCGCATCACGCTCGAAGCGGGCTTTACCAGTGTGCGCGATGCCGCGGGAACCCCGCGCGGCGTGAAGATGGCCATCGACCAGGGCCTGTTCCCTGGCCCGCGCATGCGCATCGCCGTCTCGGCCCTGTCGCAAACGGGCGGTCACGGCGACGCCACGATGCCCAACGGCGCCAACATCCGACCTGGCAACTCGGAGATGCCGGTGACGGTCGTCGACGGACCAGATCAGGTTCGCCGCGCCGTCCGCGAGGTCCTGCGCGCCGGTGCCGACCAGATCAAGGTGCACACCAGCGGCGGTGTCATGTCGCCGAATGACGAGCCTGGCGCGACCGGTTTTTCGCCCGACGAGATTGCTGCCATCGTCTACGAAGCCCGCGCCGCAGGCAAAACCGTCATGGCCCACGCGCAGGCCACGCAGGGGATCAAGAACGCCGTACTCGGCGGAATCTACTCGATCGAGCACGGAATTTATCTGGATGACGAAGTCATCGAGGCGATGAAGCAGCGCGGCACCTGGTTCGTGCCCACCCTCGTGGCGCCTCTGTGGGTCGTCCGTCGCGCGGAACGCGATCCTTCTTCAGTTCCGCCCTATGCGCTGCGAAAAGCGAAGGAAGTCATGGCCGATCACGAGGCCAGCTTCCGGCAAGCCGTGCAGCGCGGGGTCAAGATCGCCATGGGCACCGACACGGGCGTCGGGCCGCACGGCACGAACGCCGAGGAACTCGAGCGCATGGTGGACGGCGGCATGAGTCCGATGCAGGCGATCGTCGCGACGACTCGCTCGGCCGCCGAATGCGCTCGACTCGACAAGATCACAGGCACCCTGGAGATTGGTAAACGTGCCGACCTGCTCGCAGTTGATGGCGACCCGCTGGCCGACATCAGCATCGTGCAAGACAAAGACAAACTCCTGTTGATCATGAAGGACGGTCAGCCCTTCAAAAACGCGCTCAACGGTCAGTCTGGCTCCGCGCTGAGCACCGCCCGCGCCGCCTCGGTGCCCATCGGATAGGTCCGCTTGGCCAGGAGCCCGATCGACGCAAGCGCCAGGTAGAACACACCTACGACCAACCACACCACAACGCCGGGCACGTGACCGACCGCCGCACCTGTGACCAGGTCAGTGCCGTCGCTGATGTCGATCTTCGTGATCCAGGTCACGATCACGGCCGCGTAGATCCATAGATACGTCCGCCGCAGGCGCCACCCCAACGCCCCGAGCATGCCCACTGCCGGATACGAAAACGGCGTGCGCAGCGCTTCGATGAGGTGCTCTTGCCAGTCGGCATGCACTGCCTGTCCCAGCACCGCGGGGTAGAAATACCGCTCCAGCAAGAGCACCCGAAACCGCGCCGCTTCGTAGACCCGAAACCGTCGTGCCTCGACAACCAGGAAGAACACGATGACGAGCATCAGGAAAAGGAAGGCCGCGTGTGGTATCTGCGCGTTGCCGATAGAAAAGGTCGTCACCAGCGTGGCCGAGGTGACCGCCCAGTTGGTCGTGGTATCCAGACGCTGCCGGTACGCCGTCATGCGCCCGACCTCAGCACGGTACAGGTGCACGAGCGCGTTCATCGCGCCGGCACTGAGTTCCTGGTGTGCAGCCGCGTGCACCGTCACCGCCGTCCTCGAGACAACCGCAAATTCGATACCGCGGCCAAGAAAATTAGGCTCAGAACTTATGTTCTAGTGTATGCTACGCCCATCGACCATGGACGCGCTCCATCCGTTCAGCCCCGCCACCCGCGAGTGGTTCGCGTCCACATTTGCCGAACCTACCGCGCCCCAGGTGCAGGGCTGGTCGGCGATTGCCGAAGGCCAGCATACGCTGATCCTTGCGCCGACCGGCTCGGGCAAGACGCTCGCGGCTTTCCTGTGGTGTCTCGATCGACTCGCGACCACGCCAACCCCGAGCGATCCGAA
>JAFAPL010000208.1 GCA_019247135.1 Chloroflexota bacterium
CTGCCGTCTGCCAACGGATCGCCGTCTCGGTGGTTCAAGATAGCGGTAGTGTCTGCGGAGGCAGTGGATCCCGAAGGAGAAGTATGGGTGCGGCAAACTGTACGCGCTCTCGGTTGACGCGCGATCGCGCGCATCGATCCCGCGTGATGCGTTGCGGCATGACGCTGCTCGTCGTCACGATGATGTTCGCGCTCGTCGCGTGCTCAGGATCGGCCAGGTCCTCGACTGCATCGATGTCGACCGCCATGCCGCCCACAGCAGCGACCGCGCTCCCGCCCGCGCAGCGGCGGCTGGCATCGGACCCGGTGCAACTTGCGGGCGATCTCGTTGCCGACGAGCAGGCACTGCGCGACCCGTCGTCGTCGGAGGCCGTGCTAATGGGGGCGGCGCGCCGCCAGCAAGCGGCCTACCGCGCCCTCGGTTCGCATCCCGAGTGGGACGTGATCGTGCGCCCGCGGATCCCGCCGTCGCTGCTTGACGTCTACGACCGCAACGTGGACGCGCAACGGCAGTTCACGGCGACGGACGCGAGCCCATCGAAGGACACGCTGCCTGCGTGGCGCATCGACCCGCCGGCACCGGCCGACGAGCTGCTCGGTTACTACCGCAAAGCGGGGGCGGCGAGCGGCGTCGGCTGGAACTACCTCGCGGCGATCAACCTGATCGAAACCGGCCTGGGCCGCATCGTCGGCGTAAGCGACGCCGGCGCGCAGGGTCCCATGCAGTTCCTACCCTCGACGTTCGCCGCATACGGCGACGGTGGCGACATTCTCTCGACCCACGACAGCATCATGGCGGCCGCTCGCTACCTCGCCGCCAACGGCTTCGCCGACGACCACGACCAAGCCCTGCTCCGGTACAACAACTGGGACCGGTACGTCCGGGCGGTCAACGACTACGCCGCCGTGCTCGCTGCCGATCCCGCTATGTTCGCCGGCTACTACCGGTGGGATATCTACTACCACACGACTGCTGGTGACGTGCTCCTGCCCATCGGTTACGTCGCAACCTCACCGATCCCCGTCACCGAGTATTTGGCAACCCACTCGCAGTGAAAATTTGCCGGTCCGCTGACGTAGTGACTTATATTGCCGTGCAACATTATAACGAATCGGCCGCGCTTCTGGCCATCATGCAGCCGCGGCGCGACTTGTCGGCGGCGATCTCCTTGGCTTGCGCACGGATGTGGCGCGTCAGCCGGTCGTAGGCGCTGTAGCGAGGAGCGCGGAGCTGGCCGCGAACACCGTCCATCGCGGTGCCGATGTAGTCGAAGGCACGCAGAAAGAGTCCGTGCCCGAACGCGCCGTACACGCTGCCCTTTCCCAGGCCGGTGACCGACGCCAGGTCGTCGACCGATGTCGCGGCATACCCGCGCGACCAGAACTCGTGGCGCGCGGCGGCGACCACATCGCTTTCGTCGAACTTGCGGGGACGCGCCATGCCGCCAGGTTACGCCGTTATGGAACGAACGTACGGATCTGCGTGTCCGACTTCAAGTAAATCGCGTGGGGTGGTTGCTGAAGACACCGAGCGCCGTCGGGCCCGCACGCACGGGTTGTATCGTCCCGGATCCACGGCTGCCTCGGCGCTGCGCTGGCCCGGCTGGAAAGCGCTATCCCGTTGGAAAAGCTGGCCGATAGCCTTTGGACAGCCTGGCTTTTCGGCGTTGCGTGCGCTGCTCGACTGTGAGCGTGTCCCCGCTGGGTTGGCCAAGCCTTCTCTCAACTGTGGTGATTGCTTCTCGTCACCCAATAAAGTGGCGGTACTGGGCATCCCGGGCGAGCCGGTACTGGTCGTCGTTGGCGGCGATGATCGCATCGGCCCACCGCGCACTGGAGGCCGCGGTCAGCCCTTTCTTGCGGGTGTTGAGCCGATCTCGACGCAACGAAGGCGGCGAACGCCGCATCGACGTCATCGAGTTCCTGCGCATCGCGCGACGCGCTGGGATTCGACGCATCGCGCGCGATCAGGGCGATCGAGAAGCGATAACCGTCTTGGCGATTTCCAGCGCCAGCTGGTACGGCTCGGGCTCGTTCCGGTTGGTCAGTACGACCACCGTCATGTCCCGCTTCGGGTAGCGCGCGATCACATTGCGGAAACCCACCGTCTCGCCGGAGTGCCACAGCGTCTCGCCGGTGATGCGCCAGCCGTAGCCGTACTCGATCTCGGGATCGTCGGTGTGCGTCGCGGGTGTGAATGCCGCCTGTAAAGAGCTCGGACTCAGCAGGCGCCCGTCGTATAGCGCGGCATCCCATTTCGCGAGATCGTCGATCGACGAATATATTCCGCCGTCCCCGAGCACCGCACTCGTCTGGCTTTGGTCCGTGCGGTTCCAGCGGCCCGCCTCTTCCGTGTAGCCGAACGCGCGATTGTTCACCGCCGAGATCCCTTCCTCGTACGCCACGGTGTTGAACATGGCGAGCGGTTGGAAGATGCGTTCACGCACGAACGTCGCGAATGTCTTCCCCGACGCCTGCTCCACGATCAGTGCCAGCAATGCATAGCCGCTGTTGCTGTACCGATAGCCGGTGCCAGGGCGAAAGTAGGTGCGATCCTGCGTTTCCAGCAGCCGCAGAACATCCGCGTCGTGCAACTGCGCAGCGAAATTTTCCGGGATCACATCTTCGTAGTCGATGAGCCCCGAAGTGTGTGTCAGCAGGTGGCGAATCGTGACCGTCTCGGCGGCCTTCGGCAGCGAGTGCCGCCACTTGCGGACGCGGTCATCGAGCTTGAGGCGGCCGTCCTCGGCCAGCAGCAGGATGCTCGCGGCAGTGAACTGCTTCGTGACAGATGCGAGCCGGTAGTTCGTCTCAGGCGTGGCGGGCGTGTCCGTTTCCAGGTCCGCGAGGCCGTAGCCTGCGCGCACGATCGGCTGACCGTCGCGCAGCACGAGCACGGCCGCGCCCGGCAGGTCGCCGGTGTAGTTGCGCATCAACGCATCGACTTCCGGCTTCATCGCACAATCGCCCACGCGCGTGAACAACAGGTTTTCGTAGTCATAGCTGAATCCGCCTATCCTGACTGGCGATGCGAAACTTGTGACAGTTTCAGCGGGATTGAAGCTACCGTGGTGCGCATTACACCTACGGAGCAGAAAGCAAACCCTGACCTACAAGTGAGCTGTAGTCGTCGCCAACTTTGAAAACGATGGTAACCAGGTTTCACTTGCAAGCGAAGTTCGCCGCGGCACTCATCGCCGCACCCCTTCTGAGAATCGGCGCGACACCTCCGACGC
>JAFAPL010000212.1 GCA_019247135.1 Chloroflexota bacterium
CGAGCTCGATCTCAATCGATTGCAGCCATCGTCGCAGGTTGCGATAAATCGCTGGTGCTCCGAGAGGCACCTCCTCGTCCAGCTGCCAGTCTGACGGATACAAGATGAACGGCTCCGTCTGCGGCCCTCCACGGCCGCCGTGCGAGCCAATTAGCTCTTCGAACGCCGCCACTTCGCCGAGCTCTGGATCGTACTGGCTAAGCAGCAGCAGGTCCGGGGCATGTGGCACCGCATCCTCGCGCAGAAGGCTCGCGACGGTATGCGGTCCGAACAGACCGGTTGGATCTTCACCCTCGATGCGAGCCTCATGCAAAAAGTGAATGCCACGTGGCCCGAACACAACCGCGCCGTGCGCCTGCGTACGTACCAACAACACGCCGATACCTGGATGAGCCGCGAGCGTGTCAACGAGGCGCGGATGGAGCGCCTCGAGCTTCTCGAACGTCAGGCGGTGGTCGTAACCGGTGAAGTAGACGAGCCCCAGATTTCCGGGGCCGACTACCGCGATTGTATCAGGCGCGGCGGGTGGAGGGAGGGCGTCCTGATCGAGGTCGACCACCCCGTCGACGGTGTGGCTCGCGAGCGCCGCTCGGGCGACAGTCGGTCCAATACCGGAGCTGTGCGTCACTTCCGAGAGCATCGAGTTCACGAACGTGGAGCCCTCAGCACGAGTCTCCGCCTGAATCGCCGGTTGCGCGGCCACCCATCAGATCGCGCACCAGTTCGCCCAGGTTTTTGCGGTAACGCTGCCTGAACGTTGGGCCGAGGCTCTGGCCGTGATCCGACAGGACGACGAATCTGTATGGTCGCGGTGTTTCGGCAGCGGCCTTGTGGATAGTGCCAATGGCCGCATCGATTCCATCCAGCGCCGTTGATCTATCGGGATGACCCGCGAACGGATCTTCCAGCGGACCTGGAGCACAGCCTGACGACAATGCTCGAGAACCGAGACGGCGCCATCGTCACGGGCTGGTTGCGCGCCGCGCCCGCGTAACCGGTAGAACGGAGCCGCCATTGGCCTCGTGTGTCCCCCTCCGCGGAGAACGTGACAACTGTTCAGACCGTGGCTGAGGTGCAGTTGCGGCTCCGGAGCGATCCGTCAGCGGCAGTCTCCTCAATTGCCCATAACCAGCCTGCTTGACACGCCCGCTTGGCATTGATGCCAAGACGGCGGGGCTGCAATCGGCGTGGTACGCTCGGCGCCGCCAGTATCAGCAGCGCCAGCGAGATCAGGGCACCGTGACCGAAACCCCTGCAGCTACCTTTGCGGACTTGCTGCGTCAGTACCGCCGTGCGGCAGGGTTGACCCAGGAGGCGCTGGCGGCGCGTGCGGGCCTGAGCGTACACGGCATCCAGAAGCTGGAGCGGGGTGCCACTCATCCGTACCGCCATACCGCACAGCGACTCGTTTCAGCGCTGAAGCTCGGACCCGAAGACCAGCGCGAGCTGGCAAACGCCGTGGAGCCCTTGCGCCGCCACGGCACACTCCGATCAGCCTCGCGACCCGGCGCACCCAACACGGGAGCGCCGCGACATAACCTGCCGCCGTACCGCACGCCGTTTGTTGGTCGGCAATATGAGCTCCAGCTTGTCCAGTCGAAACTGCTGCGAGACGACGTCGCGCTCCTGACGCTTACTGGCCCCGGAGGGGCAGGCAAGAGCCGCCTGGCCGTGCAGGCCGCGCGCGCGGTCCTGGCGAGCTTCCCAGATGGGGTCTGGTTCATCGCACTTGGCGCGGTAAACCAGCCGGAGCTCGTTGTCCCGGCGATCGCACAGGTTTTTGGCCTGCGGGACGCGGGTGACCAGCCGCTTGATGGTCGGCTTCGTGATTATCTCCGCATCAGACAGGTACTGCTGATCCTCGACAACTTCGAGCATGTCTTATCGGCAGCGCCGGAGGTGGCGCGGATCCTCGCTGACGCTCCACAAGTGAAGGTCGTAGTTACGAGCCGAGCGCTGCTTCGCGTCTCTGGCGAGCACGCCGTGACGGTTCCCACCCTGTCGCTTCCGCGGCCTGGAGAAATCGTCCCCTTCGCAGACCTCAATCGGTATGACGCGATCCGTCTCTTCATTGAGCGAGCTCAAGCTGTCAGGCCCGAGTTCCAGGTCAGCGCCGATGACACCGCG
>JAFAPL010000854.1 GCA_019247135.1 Chloroflexota bacterium
TCTCGAGCTTGCCCACGTGCGCGTACCGCGGCGCCAACGCCCGCACAAGATCGTACCGACTGCCTCGCTGCACCTCGCCGACCTCACCTTCGGTCGGATTCTTAGCTGAGGCAAACCCCTCGTTTCGGTCGGAAATTTTCTGAGGCAACGCGCTGCGTCGAATTGGGGGGCTTGTCTCGCCCGCGTTAGATGCGAGCAGACGTCTTCGGAGGCGCGATTGGTTCCTCATTGTGAGGAATTCCTTAGAGTGGGCTTGACCGCTAGATCGTGCTCAGACCCGCAGGCAAAACGGCGCTGCGTGGTTTACTGGCGCATTGGCTATTCGAGGGCCAGCACGTGACTTGCTTGATCGAAGGAGTCGCCCAATGACGTCAACCTGGGAGCCACATCCGTGGGTCACCGAAGGGTCAGCTCGCGTCCGGTTCAGCGTGACCGGGGGATCGCAGTCAGATTGGCCCCGTCTCGTCCAGTTCGTCCAGCGCGTTGAGGCGCTTGACTTTGACGCCTATTGGCTCGCGGACCATCCAATTCGTGCGGCGGGATGCTGGACAACGCTGGCTGGTCTCGCCGTGCTCACACATTCCGTGCGACTCGGTGTGCTAGTCAGTTGTGTGCTTTACCGCAGCGCGGCTGAAGTCGCACGCATGGCGGCGGATGTTGACCGGATGAGTGGCGGCCGATTCATTCTCGGCCTCGGGATTGGAATTGAGGATCAGGAGTTCAAACGCCTGGGTATGGCCATGCCATCGGTCCGCGAGCGCTTGCAGGCGCTGGAGGAAACGGTCGTATCTGTGAGACGCTTGTGGTCAGGGGAAATGCAGCCTCCGCCGCTCCAGTCGCCGAGAGTGCCGATCCTGATTGCGGGGAGTGGCGAGAAGCACACGTTGCGCCAGGTTGCGCAGTACGCGGACGCGGCCAACCTGGCGCCGCCAGTGACTATGGGACCAACGTACGCGTTGTCCGCCGAAGATCTGCGGCGCAAGCTGTCCGTCCTCGAGCAACACTGCCGCGACGTCGGTCGACCGGTGTCCTCGGTGGTCGTCGCGCACAGCGCGGGGCCGGTGATCGTCTCGGAAAATCCTGAGCGCATCACGGAGAAACTCAACGCCGTTCCCGAGGTCACCCGCACCCGCTTTCAAAACATGGGCATCATGGGCACCCCTGAGGAAGTCACGCAGGTATATCAGGGCCTGGTCGACCTGGGTCTTAACTACTTCGTGGCTGGCGTCATCGGGAATGACCTCGAGACCCTGGAGTTATTGGGGACTCGGGTGGTGCCAAACGTGATTCCCAAGGGACTGGTTCAGAGCACCGCCGTCGCCTGACCCCGACAAACTCCAAGAGTGTTGGGAATGGGGCCTTCGGCATACTCGGATGGAGAACCGGCAGAGATATCAGCCGTAAACGCCGGCTCGAGTCCATACGCTGCCAGTGCTTGAAGCTCGGCGCCGCGCTGAACGTAAAAGCCGAACGCAGTTCTGAATCACCGCACTTGCGCTTACAGATACGGGATCGAGATCGGGTTCGCTCGTTCGGCCCAGAGCTTCTGAGCGGACAGGCGGAGCAGGCCTTCGGCGATGTCCTGGCCGCGATCGCTCACGCTGCCCTCCGCTCGGTCACCGGTAAGCCGGCGCGGGTGGCAGCAACGCGATAGGCGTTGTCGGCGTGGAAGTGAGCTTCCTCGGGGGCGACACCGAGGGCCAGGGCGGTGTCATACGCGGCGAGCCAGGCGGTAGCTGCCTCGCGCGCTTGATCGCTGCTGCTGTGCTCGACGAGGGTCTGCATCAGCCAGCGATCTGATTGGGGTTGGACAGATGAAAGTGAGCGACTGAGATGAGCCATGGCTGCCTGCCTCCATTCCACGCGGCGCAGCCGCCGGCGTGCGGGCCGGGCAGCGGCACTCGCCGTAGAACACTCGTTCTACACGACGTGTTTTTATTAGAACACTTGTTCTGGTAATCTGCAAGCACTCCTCCGCAAGAGTGCCGGCAGGTCACCGAAATGCGGTCTCGCTGTCAGTGGCAACAAGGTCGCAGGCTGAGACCCCTGGTGCGCTCACTCCTCTGGGCGGCGTCTCACCGCCAATTCCAGATGCGCCCAGCACGACGCTGGGGACAAGCATCGGAACGGGGTGTTGATCTGGCTGAATGGACCCTTCGGCATCGGCAAGACCTCAGCGGCGGAGGCGCTGATACGCCGGCTCCCGGGTGCCATCGTGTTCGATCCCGAGCCTGTCGGATTGATGCTCTGCGAGATGTACCGGTCGGTTGAACCCGTCGAAGACTTTCAGGACCTCCAAGCGTGGCATGCCGCCGTGCCGGCTCTCGTCCGGGTTCTGCACCCGTCGCACGCCGCGCCCGTCGTGATGCCGATGACTGTCTGGCGGCGCGACTACTTCACCGAAATAATGACTGCATTGCGCGCCGCGGATGATGATGTCCGCTGCTTCTGCCTGACAGCCTGCGAGCAGGTATTGCGTGCCCGCATCCTCGGCCGCGATCCGCTCGAGGCCGCGCACGAGTGGTCACTCAGGCACCTGCCAACCGGCCTGCGCATGATGCAAGACCCCTTGTTCGGTGAGCAGGTCGCGACGTGCGAGCGCAGTCCTGACCAGGTCGTCGGCATCGTCGCGGCGACCGCCGAGAGTTTCTAGCAGACGAAGCCGACGGAGGGACCGGTGCAAGCAGTGTTAGGGGGCATGCTCCCTAACTCAAGCGAAGCCGCCGCGAACTGGAATGTTCGAGCCTGGTTCAGCTCTGGTGTGCGAGTTGACGCGCAGCTCGACGAGCGGCCGCACTTGCCTGCCCCGCGCGTCGTCGGAGCTCGCGGTGGCAAGCTGGTCCGCACGCGCGGCGCGGCATGGTCCGGCTCTCGACAGTGAACTGAGAGCCGCAGACGGCACATGTTCGCTGAATCGACCGAATGGTGTCGTGCCCTAGAAGCTGACGTACGGCGTTGTTCACCATGCGGGCGACGCGAGCTACGGGCATCCTGTATCGCTGCACTAGCTCCCGCTGCGACAAGGGTCGATCACAGTCCAGGCCATAGAAGCCGCGCACCAGGTCACGCGAGAGTTCGGGAACCGAATCGAAGGCCTGTGGCGCCAGTGCCTGCAAGGCGTCAGCCGCCCGACGGGTCTGCCGGCGCCGTGCTTCGGCGATCTTGAGGGCTCGCGTCAGGCGGCGCTCTGCCGTATCTGGCGGCTCTGGCCGTCGGATCAAGCAGTCGCGCGACCGAGAGTTTCAGGTGGTTGCTCACCTGCCAGTGGCTTAAGCCGAAGCGTTGGCTCAGTTCCGCGTGCGTCGCGGGAAGCTGTCGTTCCAGACCGTAGTAGCGGCGGACCAGGTCTCGATCGACCTCGCTCAGGACATCGAACGCCGAGTCATCGAGGGCACGCAGCTGGGCGTCGGCCGCGCGGCCCTGCCGACGGGCTGCGGTCCGCAGCGAGTCACTCCCGCCAATCTGTTGTCGCAAAGTCGCGGCGCATTTTTCGCTGCAGGTGCGCCGAGGGTGATCCACCTGTGGCGGCACGAACAAACGCTCGCAAACCTGGCACGGGACCCCCACGAAGTCCGCGCCGAGAACGGCGCCGACGGCGCGATGGAGTCGGCGCTCGACCTCGCCCCGTGTAAGTTCCATCGCCTGACTCAGCTGTCGGACTGACACGGGCGGCTGGCCCTCGAGCCCGTAATAGCGCTGGACAAGCGCTCTCTCGACTGGCGCCAGGGAAGCGAAGGCGGCGTTTCCGGCGCTTCGCAGCCCGACCAGGATGCGCTCGTAGCCGGATCCTTTCGCGCCGTGATGGCGTCGAGCCAGCGCCAGCTTGCCGATCATCTCAGCTCGACTGGTCGCTTGCCTCTCGCGCCGCAGCCGCCGCTTGCGATCCCCGCGACAGGCATCTCCACATAGCAAGACGGCGCGGGCACCGGCGCCCTGCACCGGGGACAGGAAGGGCGTCCCACATTCCGCGCAGTGGATCCGCGTTGGACCACGCGTCCGGAGGCGGTGTCGCACCTTCTCCGCCTGAACTGGATCCTGCATCAGGATGCGCAGCCGGACGCTCTGGCGCTGGCTGCGTTGGCGCAGCCCTTGCTGATAGGTGGCGTCGAGCCGCGTCTCGAGCCCCAGCTTTCTGCCCCGGGCCGAGGCCGAGCGTTCCTCGAAGGTGCGTGTGCTGAGCAGCTCGA
>JAFAPL010000218.1 GCA_019247135.1 Chloroflexota bacterium
CATCTTTATCTTCGGAATCGACTCCGCATCGAAGGTCGCCGTCGTATTTCTGCTGGCTGTCTTTCCGATTGTCATCAACACTGCAACGGGCATTCGCTCGACTGACCAGGTCTACGTTGACGCCGCACGCTCGTTCTGCGCCAATCGGTGGCAAATTTTCTCGAAAGTGCTGATACCATCCGCACTGCCGTTTATTGTCGCCGGACTGCGACTGGGCATCGGACGCGGACTGGTCGGCGTCGTTATCGGTGAATTCATCGGTGCCCGCGCCGGCCTGGGATACATGATCTTTCGATCGTCGCAAGGCTTCGAGATCGACGCCATGTGGGTTGGCGTGTTTCTTCTGGCGGGCACCGGCGTCGTCTCCGTGATCGTGCTGCAGAAAGTGGAGCGGCGGATGGCTCCGTGGCGCCATTTCGATCTGAAATGAGCGAACCGCACAAACTGGAGGCGCGGAACATCTCGATGATGTACACGCGCCGGGAGACTCGCTTCGCCGCATTGCGTGACGTTTCTCTGCAAGTCCAGCAGGGCGAGTTCATCTCGCTGGTGGGTGCGTCAGGTTGTGGGAAGACGACATTCTTGCGCATCGTCGATGGGCTGATCACGCCAACGCGCGGCCAGATCCTGGTGGATGGACGAGAGGTACGCGGGCCTGGACCGGACCGCGGCTTCGTTTTCCAACAAGATGCGCTATTTCCGTGGCGAACGGTGCTCGACAACGTCATCTTCGGACTGGAGGTACAGGGCCGGGGCAAACGGGAGGCGCGCAGCCTGGCCGATCACTTCGTCGAACTGGTCGGACTGAGCGGATTCGAGCATCACTTTCCGCACGAGCTGTCGGGCGGAATGCGACAGCGCGCCAATCTGGCGCGCGCCCTCACGATCGATCCGGCAATTCTGTTGATGGACGAGCCTTTCGCGGCGCTGGACGCACAGACGCGCGAGCTGATGCAATCGGAGTTGCTGCGCATCTGGCGATCGAACCGCAAAACGGTGCTATTCGTGACGCACCAGATCGACGAGGCGGTGTATCTAGCGGACCGCGTCGTGGTCATGACGTCTCGACCGGGACAAGTCAAGGCGATTCTGGAGGTTGGTATTCCGCGGCCACGGTCGCTCTCCGTCAAACGGACTCCGCGGTTCCTGGAACTGGTGGATGCGATCTGGGCGATGATCGAGGAGGAAGTCCGCAGCGCGCTGCAGATGACGCGCCACCGGGAGATCGAATCTCAGGCGATCGCCACCTGACGCGCGCGGTCGCTTTTTGCCCCGAATGTTCAGCCGGCTAGACGCTGACCGCGGCCTCGCTCGGCACCAGCTCCAGCGCCGCGAGCCACGCGGTGGCCTCACCGTCACTTGGTGCGCGCCAGTCGCCGCGTGGTGAAAGAGAGCCGCCCGAACCAACCTTCGGCGCATTCGGCAAACAACTCCGCTTGTACTGACTCAGCCGGAAAAACCGCTCGATGAAGATTCGCAGATTGGTGCGGATTGGCTCGAGCGAGTACTCGTGGTGCGCGTCGAGGCCTTCGGGCCATGCGCCGAGCGAAGCGTCATGCCACGCGGACCACGCGAGAAACGCCAGCCGCGGCGGCGTATAGCCAAACCGTAACGTGTAATACAGGAAGAAGTCCTGCAGCTCGTACGGTCCGACAACGGCTTCGCTCGACTGAAGCGCGCCGTTGCGCGAAGGATCCGAGGGTACGAGCTCCGGGCTGATCTCGGTGCCGAGCACGTCCATGAGGGTCTGGCTGGCGGCCGAGCCGAGTCTGCCCGTCTGCGCCACCCAACGAATCACGTGCTGGATGAGTGTCTTCGGCACGCTCGCGTTGACGCTGTAGTGTGCCATGTGGTCCCCAACGCCGTACGTGCACCAACCGAGTGCCAGCTCGCTCAGGTCGCCGGTACCTACGACCATCGCGTTGTGAAAATTCGCCAGTCGGAACAGATGGCTGGTCCGCTCGCCGGCCTGGACGTTTTCGAACGTCACGTCGTAGACGGGTTTACCATCCGCATACGGATGGCCGATATCCCCGAGCATTTGCAGACTGGCCGGGCGGATGTCCAGCTCACTCGCCGTGCAGCCAAGTCCTTCCATCAGCCGACGCGCCTGCTGGAGCGTGCGTTCACCAGTGGCGAAACCCGGCATCGTGTACGCCAGTACGTTCGAACGCGGATAACCCAGCGTATCCATCGCCTGCACGCAGACGAGCAGCGCGTGGGTGGAGTCCAGCCCACCTGACACGCCGATCACGACGTTCTCAACTCCGGTGTATTGCAGGCGTTTGACGAGTCCCTGGACCTGGATGTTGTACACCTCGGCGCACCGTTCATCCAGGCGCGAAGAGTCGGCGGGCACATACGGGAACCGCTCAAAACGACGCGCAGGAAGCGTGATGCGCTCCTGGCGCGGCAGCTCCAGTGGGACCTCGACGGTTCTGAAGCTCTGAGCCGCCTGGTGCTCGTGCAGGACACTCTGGCCAAAGCTGTTCTGGCGCATGCGCTCCTGACTGATCCGCTCCAGGTCAATATCCGCGTGGATCACCTGCGGCTCCGCCGAGAATCGGTTGGACTCGACGAGCAGGTGGCCCATTTCGGAAATCAGCGCGTGCCCATCCCAAGCGAGGTCGGTCGTAGATTCACCCGGACCGGCGGCCGAATAGGCGTAGGCGCCAATCAATCGGGCGGCCTGGCCCATCACCAGCGCACGCCGGTAGTCGGCCTTCGCCACGGTGATGTTCGAGGCCGAGAGGTTCAGAAAAACCGTCGCGCCAGCAAGCGCGGCATACGAGGACGGCGGAATCGGCACCCACACGTCCTCACAGATCTCGATGTGCATCGCGAGCTTCGGCTGCTCGGTCGCCTGGAAGATCAGACGACTGCCGAATGGCACGTCGCGCTGACCACAGATGTTGACTTCGGTCTGCGGCGCCGTGTCACCCGGTGTGAACTGACGCGCTTCATAGAACTCGCGATAGTTCGGCAGATAGATCTTCGGCACGAGTCCGAGAATGCGACCGCGATGGACCACGGCCGCGCAGTTGAACAGCAATTGGCCGATCTGCACGGGCAGGCCGACGACGCTGACGAGTCCGAGCTGTTCGGATGCGTCTTTGACTTGCTGCAGCGCGTGCAGGCTGGCATCCAGCAAGGCGCGCTGATGGAACAGGTCCTCGCACGAATACGCCGAGAGGCCAAGCTCGGGAAACAGGACCACCGCCGCGTGCTCGTGGTCGGCGCGTTGCATGAGCTTGATGGTTTCGGCCGCGTTGAACGCGGGGTCGGCGACGCGCACAGTCGGCACGGCGACGGCGAGCCGCACGAAATCGTGGTTATAGAGGTTGAAGAACTGCTCGCCTGCCTGCACGTTCAAACTCTAGCGCAGGCCGTCTTGCGGCTGCGGCCTCGGGTCGCTTCCAGCGCCCCTCGCCTGCGTCGCTCCGCCCGCGCGCCCTTTCTACCGCTCAGCGTAAACCGCAAGCGTCACGTAGAGCGTCACGCGAATGTAAAAAAGCGTCACGCCAAGCGTCACGCGCATTACAGAATTGTTAAATCTGCAGTGGCGGGTAGGTTAGTTGAACCTGTCGGGGCTCGGCCGGCGACGCCGCGGCTCCGCGCCGCCCCACAGCTGCTCGGGCGAGGGTTCCGTCCGCTCGCGCACCGTCTCGACCTGGTCGAGGTACAGAGTGCCGCCGCAATCGTCACACCGCAACCCCGCCCAATTGACCAGCCGAACCGGCTGTCCGTTGGCCCGCGGACGAAAGACGACGCCACGCACGGCCGGCGACCGCTGGCTCTCGAGCGAGCCCGCCATGCGGCCACACAGGTGGCACTTGACTTCCGCGACCACGCGCTCGGACACAACGTTCATAACGACGTCCATTATCGCCGTAGACGCGTCTTGGTCTGCACGATTTTCCGCGCCGCCTCGGCGCGGGTAGACTGGCCAGCCCCAGGGAGGCGTCAATCAATGCCCTTGTACGAGCGCGCCGACGCAAAGATCTATTACGAGGAGCGCGGCTCTGGATTTCCGCTCCTGCTACTCGCGCCTGGTGCCCTGAACTCCACCGTCGAATTCTGGGGCCGCATGCCCTTCAACCCAATCGATGTCTTCAAGGAGGAGTTCCACATCATCGCCATGGACCAGCGCAACGCCGGCCGGTCCAGTGGGCGGCTGCCCGTCGATGACCCGTGGGGCGCGTACGCCGACGATCAACTCGGCGTGCTGGACCATCTCGGCATTCAGGAATTTCTGGTGATGGGCTGCTGCATCGGTTGCTCCTTCATCCTGAAACTCGCGCAACGAGCACCGCACCGCATCGTTGCCGGCGTGATGGAGCAACCGATCGGAAAAGACGAAACGAACGCCGGCGTGTTCGGCCCGCGGATCTATACGGAATGGGGCGAGAAGCTGGCGGCCAAGCGCAGCGACATCAAGATTGAGGACGTGAACCGCTTTGGCGAGCGAATGTTCGCCGGCGATTTTGTCATCAGCGTTCCGCGCGACTTTATTCCGAGCGTCACGACGCCGCTGCTCGTCATGCCGGGCATCGACCCGGCACATCCAACCGGCGTCGGCCTGGAGGTCGCCCGCCTGTTGCCGAACTCCGAGCTGCTGGAGAAATGGCGCGAGCCCGCCGAGATCGTGCCGCAAACGATTGAACGGGTGCGCGAGTTTCTGCGTGCGCACACGCCGTCGGGTGTCGCATGAACACCGAGACACCAGACGAGCGCGAGGCGAAAAACACCCCTCCTCCGGCCGACGAGGAGGAAGAAACCGAGGAGCTTCGCTGCACGTTGTGCGGGCTCCGTGCGTGCTGGACCGGAGATAAGCGATGAAAGTCGTCGTCTTCGGTCCGCAGCGTCGAGTCGGCGCGCTGGTCGGCGATGAGGTCATTGATTTGCAGCAGCCGAGCCTGCGCACGTTCATCGAGGGTGGACAGGCAGCCCTGGATGCTGCTCAACGTATCGTCGACACCGGAACTCGCGAGGCCCTGACAAATCTGCGTGCGCCGTGGCCGGAGCGGCGCATCGCCTGCATGGGCGGCAACTACGCGGATCACCTGGCCGGCATGCAGCCCGGCGGGCACTCACTCGAGGAAATCGCGCGCACCACACGCGAAGGCGGGCAATGGGGCTTCTGGAAGGTGCCCTTCGAGGTCCGCGGACCCGACGACTCGATCGCGTATCCACGCCGCACCCAGTATTTCGACTATGAAGCGGAGGTGGCGATCGTCATTGGCCGGCGCGGCAAGGACATTCCGGCCTCGGCGATCGATGAATTCGTGTGGGGCGTCACGCTTTTCAATGACTGGAGCATCCGCGACGGCATGGGCGGCCCGAAGCCGTTGAATTACAACATGGCCAAGAACTTCGACGGCTCGGCGTCCATGGGACCGTCCATCGTCGTCGGCGAGCTGGACCCGCAGAACGTGGACGTGCAGACCTGCATCAACGGTCAGATCCGACAGCAATTCAACACACGCGACATGATCTTCTCGTTCGCCGAGGCACTGGAGTATCTGTCACGTGATTTCACGTTCGTTCCGGGCGACATGATCGCCGGTGGCACGGCCGCTGGTACCGCCGCCGACAAGACGCAGCGGGCACCGGATGGCAGTCGACCAAAGGACTTGTTCTTGAAAGTGGGCGACACGGTCGAAATCTCGTCGCCTCAGATCGGTACGCTGAGCAACCGCGTTGCCGAGGCTTAAGAGATTAGAGCTCGGGCGTTAGCGGGATAGTTCGCTGGTGCTCGAGGCCCTCCTCGATGGTGCGAATGATCGGGCGAGCTCGCGGATGCGCTCCAGCACGTGCACCTGCGCGGGTGAGGTACGTGGGCTGCCGCTGTTTCATGCCCGTATTAAGGTGAGGGTGCGAGCGCACGAGGCGCGCGGGTACCCTCGCAAGCGATGGCCGAGCTGGTCGGCGCCTTCGGGGTGCCGCACATGCCCAATACACCACTGACGGTTCGCAACGAGCCGCACGGCGAGCTGGCGCAGCTGTTCGGGGCCGTACGCGCACATGTCGACGCCGTCGATCCGGACGTCCTGCTCGTATTCGACACCGATCACTTCGCCAACTTCTACTATCACAAACTGCCGGT
>JAFAPL010000048.1 GCA_019247135.1 Chloroflexota bacterium
TCACAATCGCGCGTGGGGTCCTGCTGGACCCGGCTCGCGTGCAGAAGCCAAGGGACAAAGCCCCAGATCGAGCGATTCGTCCAGTACGCACGCGGACGATTCTGGAAGGGCGGTACCTTCATCGACCTGGCCGACGCTCGCCGTCAAGCCGAACGGTGGTGCCTCGAGGTCGCCGGCCAGCGCGATCACGGCACGACGCACCAGCTGCCTCTGGTGGTCTTCGACGATGAAGAACGCGCTCATCTGCTGGCGTATGACGGCATCCCGTACGACGTGCCGCTCTGGAAAGACGTGACCGTCCATCCCGATCACCACGTCAGCGTCCAGTACGCGCTGTATTCGGCACCGTCGCCGACGTGCCCACCCGGCACTAAGCTCGAGGCGCGCTGCGATCGCGACCTGGTCAAGCTCTACAAAGCTGGCGCGCTGGTCAAGGTCCATCCGCGTAAACCGAAGGGTGGCCGCTCGACCGATCCGGATGACTACCCGCCCGAGCGGACCGCGTATGCGATGCGCGCACCGGACCGTCTCATCCGCCAGGCAGCCACGTCCGGTCCGCATATCAGCGAGTTCGCCGAGCGCTTGCTGGACGCACCCTTCGCGTGGTCCAAGTTGCGCCAGGGCCAGCGTCTGCTGCGACTCGCCGAGCGGTATACGCCCGAGCGGTTGGAGGCGGCGTGTGCCCGTGCACTGGGCTTCGATCTGGTCGACGTGCGTCGCCTGCAGCGCATCCCGGTGCTTGCTCTGGAACACGAAGGCCAGTCGACGCCCGCCGCCGATCAGCGCGTGCAGGTGCTGCCAAGTGGCCGGTTTGCGAGACCCGGTACCGCGTTCGATCATCGGTTCCCGTCACCGCCAGTGGAGGTCGAGCCATGAACGGCATTGATCCCGATCTGGTTCGTCTGCTCAAACGCCTCAAACTCGGTCCGCTACTGCCAACGTTGCCGGAACGCCTCACATTGGCACGCGCCCAGCACCTCGACTACGTTGCGTTCCTGACCCTGTTGTTGGCCGACGAGGTCCAACGGCGTGACCAGCAGGCGCTCGAACGCCATCTGGACCAGGCCGGCTTCGAGGACCGTGTGACGCTGGACGGCTTCGACTGGACCTCGCCGGTGCAAGTTGACCGGCGCCAACTCCAGCATGTGTTTACACTCGAGTTCCTTGCCCGCAAGGAACACGTCGTGTTCGTCGGATGGCGCAGTGCCTCGGCTCGGCGAGCGTTCGCGCTGGCCACTCGGTGTTGTTCGTGCGCGTTGATGCCTTACTCGCCGAGCTTGGCCAGGCCCGAGCCGACCGCAGCTACGAGAAGGTGTTCCGCCGCTATCTGGCGCCGGATCTGGTCATCCTGGATGACTTTGGCCTGCGGCGGCTGACCGCCCAACAAAGCAACGACCTGTATTAGCTCATCGTCGAGCGGCACCGCCGGGCGAGCTTCTGCATCACCTCCAATCGGAGTGTGGACGAGTGGTTGAGCTTGTTTGACGAACCACATACCGGAGAGTGCCCCGGTCCTCGACCGATCCGGTAATGAGGTCACGGTCACTGAACGTGCGCATCCGCTATTTGGTCAAACGTTTCCGGTGGTCTACCGGAAGAGCCCCGGCCGGCGCGATCATGTGCTCGTGCAACTGCCGAGCGGAGTGCGGCGGGCAATCCCGATAGCCGCAACTTCGCTGGCGGAGCCTATCTCAGGGATGAGTGATCGGGCCTCGACGGCGCCAGCACTGGTTTCCATTCGGACGTTGCTCCCGCTGGCTCGTCTGGTCCGGGTACTCAGCCTGCGCGTGCTGGAGGGGCCTGATGCAGTTGGCCATTGCTCGACGTCGACCGACGAGCCCATCGCACCGGATGAGGCTCCTTTCTCCTCGGATCTGGCGGGAACTGCCGCACGAACAACAAGCTCAAATCGCACACCTGCTGGCGGTACTCGTCCGTCGCATGCAGCAGGCGCAGGGCGGTTCCAGTGATCGTCGTTGATACTGCGCCGCACTCACCGGTGACGATCTCGCACTGTGCCCGGACGGCCTACGTCTACGTGCGGCAATCCTCCGTCAGCCAGGTGACGCGTCATGCTGAGAGCACTGATCTCCAGTACGGCCTCGTCGAGCGCGCCGTAAAACTCGGATGGCCACGTGATCGGGTCGTCGTTATCGACGATGACCTCGGCAAATCTGGGGCCGATAGCGACGAACGGCACGGATTCCAACGTCTCATCGCTGAAATCGGCCTCGGCCACGCCGGCCTGGTCGTTAGCCTGGATGCGTCACGCCTTGCACGCAACAACAGTGATTGGCACCGGTTGCTCGAGCTGTGTGGTCTGTTCCAGACGCTGATCGCCGACGCGGAGCGCATCTATGACCCGCGCGCCTATCACGATCGGCTTCTGTTGGGGCTCTCCGGAATCATGAGCGAAGCCGAACTCCACCATCTCAAGCTGCGGCTGCATGCTGGCGAACGCAACAAGGCGAGCCGAGGGGAGTTGCGTCAGCCGCTTCCGGTGGGCCTGGCACGTACGGCGAGCGGGGAGGTGATTCTCAATCCCGACCAAGAGGTGCAGGCCCGCTTGCGGCTGGTGTTCTCGACCTTCGCCGAGTGGGGGACGGCAAACGCCGTGGTGCGCTATTTACGCCACCACCGGTTGCCGTTGCCATCCAGACCGCTCCGCGGGCCAGCACCACACCAGGTCATGTGGGACCGCGCCACCAGCAGTATGGTCGCGGGAATCCTGCACAACCCTGCCTACGCAGGCGCCTACGTGTATGGCAAGAGCAGGCGTGATCCGGTCCGCGCCAGGCCCGGTCTTCCGGGTACGGGGATCGTCAGAGTGCCGATCGACCGATGGGCGGTGCTGCTGCACGACCGATACCCTGCGTACATCAACTGGGACGCGTTCATGGCCAATCAGGCACGCCTCGAGGCAAATCAAAACTCGTACAAACGTGGCCACCCTGGTGCCGCTCGGCGCGGCCAGGCGCTGCTGCAGGGCATCGCGATCTGCGGACGCTGCGGCGCACACATGCAGTTGCACTACTCCGGACCAAGTGGCGAGTTCCCCGTCTACGTCTGCTTGCAGGCGGCTCAGCGGGGCACCGAAGAGCGTTGCCAGGAAGTGCGCGCACTCGGTTTGGACGACGAGATCGAATGCGTCATGCTAGAGGCACTTGCGCCAGACCGATTGGCCATCGCCGGCCTGACCATGGCCGAGGTCGAACACGAAGAAGCGGTGCTTCAGCGGCAGTGGCATCTGCGGTTGGAGCGCGCCCGGTACGAGGCTGAGCGTGCCCGACGCCAATACGATACCGTCGAACCCGAAAACCGCCTCGTAGCGCGCTCACTCGAAGCGCAATGGGAGGACAAGCTCCGCGGCATTGAGCAACTCGAACGCGATTACGAGACTTGGCGCCGTCGACAACGCCTCACGCTTAGCCAAGACGATCGTGATCAGATCTTGGCGCTGGCGCAGGATCTGCCGTGCGTGTGCTCCGCGCCGACAACGACAGCCGCCGATCGCAAACAACTCGTCCGGTTACTTATAGACACCGTCGTATTGGACAACCATCGCCTAGTTGGCGGAACGTGGTTTCAGATCAACTGGCGCACCGGCGCGACGACTGAACATTGGCGGGTACGCCGCGTGCGCGGGTACTTCGATTACGCCAACTTGGAGCAACTCGAAACAAGGATCCGCGAGCTCCACCGCGAGAAAATTATGGATGCCGCCATCGCCACGCAGTTGAATAAGGAAGGGTTCCGCACCTCACATGGTCAGCGCTTCAACGGTCCGCTGGTTCATCTTCTCCGGAAAAGATGGAACTTGCCAGCGTGCAATCCGACTGGGCCGAATCCGACGCGCTGGCCAGACGGCACCTATTCCGTCGCAGCCGCGGCGGCGTTGCTTGACGTCTATCCGGGCACGATCTGGCACTGGTTGCGGCAGGGTGTACTCACCGGCTATCAGCTCGGCCGCGGCACCCCATGGCACATCAATCTGGGGCCGCACGAACTGACCCACCTTCAGACGCGGCTGCAGTGCACGCGAAAACCAAAGCGGTTAAGGAGACCGGCATCATGACCGGTTTGGTGACCCCATTTTGGGCAAGAGCGCGCTGGACCGGCTGGCTAACGCCGCCCACCAGATCGTCATTGAGGGACCCAGCTATCGCGCCAAACTGGCACCCACGCATCGCATCGCCGACAACGGCCTGGCTCGAGAGGAGGTGATCCCAACAGCCTGATATCCACAGCGCCGCGCGAGGCAGGCGTGGACATGACGGTCTGCTCGCGCACACCTTGGACAAGCCCTGGGGGCTTGCCCACATTGACCTCCGCCGCGAACTCCGCGACGAGCCCCGCTCGCT
>JAFAPL010000566.1 GCA_019247135.1 Chloroflexota bacterium
TGGTCCACAGTCAAATTGCTGCCGTCAATGGTGACTTTCGCCTTCAGCAAAACAGGCGTCTCGAACCCGTCCGACCACATCTCGTTTTCATACGTGCCGTCCGGTAGCCGCTCGATTGCCGCACGCGTCGCAGCTTCTGAGCGCTCGATGATTGCCGACGCAAGTGGGTCGATGCTATTGAGGTCAAATTCGCGCATGAACTCCAACAGCTGCGCGCCCCCGACGTCGTTGCAGCTGGCCATGGCGTACAGATCGCCTTCGACCTCACGCGGAGTTCGGACGTTGCCTTTGATGATCTTGAATAGCTCTTCGTTGCGTTCGCCGTGCTGGAAGAGCTTCGTGATCGGGATGTACAGGCCCTCTTCGTAGACTTCGCGCGCCTCGGCCGACAGAATGCGGCCGCCGATGTCGACCATGTGACACGTATTCGCGAAGTAAGCGACCACTTTGCCGTCACGGAAGATCGGCGTGACCAGCGTGATGTCGTTGATCTGGCCGGCGGTCATCCATGGGTCATTTGTAATCAGGACGTCGCCTGGCTCGAGCGTCGACTCCGGATATGCGGCCATGAAGTGCCGCATGCAGGTCGCCATTGCGTTGATATGGCCGGGCGTGCCCGTCTCGGACTGGGCAACCATGTTGCCCGCGGTGTCGAACACACCGCAGGCGAGGTCCTGCGATTCGCGGACGACTGTCGAGAATGCCGTTCGCATGAGCGCCGCCTGCTGCTCGTTCGTGACCGAGAGCAGTCGGCTCCAGAGAACTTCGAGCGCGATGGCGTCGAGGGTGGTCATAGATCAGAGCTCGATGTGCAGATTCAAGTATTCATCCACTCGGCCGTGCGCGGCGTGGCCGATGATCGTGGTCGACTCGCGTTCTTCGACGATCGCTGGACCGTCGAATTCGTCGCCTGGCGCCAGCAGATACCGATCGTACACAGGCGTCTGGCGATGCTCGCCGGCTTCGGGAAAATAGGCCGGCCGCTCGCCTTTCACGGCTGACTTTCTGTCCGCGCGGGCGACCGCGCGCAGGCGCACATTCGGCCGCGGGCCAGAAGCGAGAAGCCGCCAGCTCACGCCTTCGAGCGGCACGTCGGGTCCGGTGCGACCGAAGAGCGCGCGGTATACCGCTTCGAAAGCTGAAGTGATCTCAAGCAGAGCCTCGGGCCCAAGGGTCCCGTCCGGGAGGTCGACGCGGATCTCGTGGCCCTGGCCCGCGTACCGCAGATCCGCCTGACGGCTGAACCGCCGCTCGAAGTCCGGCACGCCCGAGCGGGCCAGGATCGCGTCGCCCTGGCCGGCCATATCGTCGAAGAGAGAGTTGATGTGCGCCCAATCGACGCGGTCGAGCTGACCGAAATACGTTCGGACGAAATCAAACGCCAGGGGTGCGGTGAGAAAGCCAACTGTCGATGTCACGCCGGCGCCGTAGGGCACGATCAGCTCTGGCGAGTGCAGAATCCGCGCGACCCCGAAGCCGTGGCCCGGCCCGGCGCCGCCGAACGCGAACAGCGGCAGGCTGCGAGGATCTTTCCCGCGTTCGATGGCGTGAACGCGCGCGGCGCTGGCCATGCCTTCGTTGACCAACTGGTGGATGCCCCACGCGGCACGCGTCACGTCGAGTCCGAGCGGCTCTGCGACGCGTTTCTGGATGGCCTGTTCGGCGGCCTGGCGATCCAGCTTCAGTCGCCCGCCGAGGAAGAACCCGGGATCGAGATAGCCCAGGATCAAATCGGCGTCGGTGACGGTCGGCTCAGCGCCACCGCGGCCGTAGCAAACGGGACCTGGATCGGCGCCGGCGCTATCCGGGCCGACCTTCAACAGGCCGAGACTGTCCACGCGGGCGATCGAGCCACCACCCGCGCCGATCTCGATGAGCTCGACCGTGGGAACTTTGACCGGCAGTCCACTGCCCGCTTTGAAGCGGTATTTACGATCGACCTCGAACTCGGTGGCCGTGAGCGGTTGCCCGTCTTCGATGACGCACAACTTGGCGGTCGTGCCGCCCATGTCGAACGCGAGCAGGTCGCGCACCCCGGCCAGATCGCCGTAGTACGCGCTTGCGAGGGCGCCAGCCGCGGGGCCGGACTCCAGCAGCCGCAGCGGAAAGCGCGCCGCCGTTTCCACCGACGAAATGCCGCCGGAGGACAGCATCAGGAACAGCTCGCCCGGAATGCCCAGCTCTTCGAGTCGCCTGACCAGTTCGCTCAGGTATTGCTCGACCAGACCCTGCACATACACGTTGGCCACGGTCGTCGACGTTCGCTCGTATTCACGGATCTCGGGCACGACCTCGGACGAGAGCGACACCCGAACGCCAGGCGCGACTTCCCCGACGATCGCGCCCACGAGCTGTTCGTGCGCCGGGTTGGCGTAGCTGTGCAGAAAACAAATGGCGATCGCTTCGATGTCTTTGTCGCGCAATTCAGCCGCGAGCTTCGCAACGGCCTGGGGATCTGGTTCACGCGCGACGGTTCCGTCGGCGTAGACACGCTCATCTACCTCGAGACGCAAGTGGCGCGGCACCAGCGGCGTGGGCATCTCGAGGAAGAGGTCGTAGAGGTCGTAGCGATGCTCACGCGCGATTTCGTAGGCGTCGCGAAAACCACGGGTGGTCAGAAGCGCGGTGCGCGCACCCTTCCGCTCGATGATGGCGTTGGTCACCAGCGTCGTGCCGTGGATCACGTGATGCACGGCTCCAGGCGCGGTCTCGGAACGCTCGAGCGCATCGCGCAGCACGTCGGCGACGGCCTGGGACGGGTCGGCCGGAGTCGTCAGCATTTTGCCGACGGTCAGCTCGCCGGTTTCGTCGTCGACGAGGATGAGATCAGTGAACGTGCCGCCGATATCTACGCCGACGCGGACCATCGCGGCGCTTCCATGTTGCAATTGGTCCGGTCGATATGCGTACCGTGGCCAGTCTCAGCCATGGTTGATGTAGACCGTCTTGACCTTCGTGAAGAAGTCGACCGCGTCGCGACCCTGCTCGTGCGGCCCGATTCCCGACGACTTCACGCCGCCGAACGGCAAGTGGACCTCGCCGCCGAGCGTCGGCTGATTCACGTGGGCAATTCCGACGTCGACGCGATCGACAAATCGGAATACAGCTTGAACGTCGCGCGTGTAGACGGAGGCCGCCAGGCCGTATTCGACTGCATTGGCCGCTTCGAACGCCG
>JAFAPL010000875.1 GCA_019247135.1 Chloroflexota bacterium
CGCATGATCTTGCAGAGTATGGCGCTCGGCTCGCGAGAGTGTGGCCATTCCAGCGCGCCTGGCGGCTGGTGCGAGCGGTAGACTCCTGCCGAGCGGGGTGGTGGTCGTGGCGTGGTGGCCTGCATGGGGCGAAGGCCTGCTCCTGGCCGCCGGCGCGACGATGGTGTGGGCGCTGGCGCTGTATCTCATCACACGCGCACCGCCGCGACGCGTGCCGATTCTCGCGACCGCGGCGATGCTCTTGCTGGCGGTCTACCAGCTCGGACAGGCGCTCGGCGCGTTCGCGCCCGACCTGCGCGACTGGGTGATCTGGCTGGAGCGGACCTGGTGGGCGCCCGCGGTCGCGCCCGCCAGCTGGCTCCTGCTGACCGTCGCGCTGGCTGATGCCGAAGGCAGCCCGCATGTGGCGGCCCTTGCCAGGCGGGCGTTCTGGCCGGCGGCAGTGGTCTTCGGCGGCGCTGCCCTCGTGTTCGCCGTAACGGGCACAGCGACGACGCTGCTACAGGATTGGGATCGCGCCTACGAGGTCGAGCAGACCGTGCTGCGGCTCGGGCCAGGCACCACTCGGCATGCCCCGGCGGGCCCACTGTTCGTTCCCTTCCAGGTGTATGTGCTGGTGTGCCTGCTCGCGAGCTTTGGCATTATCGCGAGGCTCTGGCACACGAGCCCACCCGGCACGCCGCTCCGGGCCCGCTTTGGATGGCTGCTCGTCTCGGCCGCCCTGTTCATGGCGGGCGCGGGCTGGATCGTCATCGTCAGTGGTGTGTTTGCCGTGACCGGCCTGCCCGAGCACGTGCTCGTGATCACCGGAGTGCTGATTCTTGGCTACAACCTGGCGCGATACGGCGCGTTGCTCGCGGGCGAACAGGTCACGGCCGATTTCCTAGGGTACAGCCTGGCGATGCTTGCGATTGTCGGCTTGTACGGAGCGATCATCCTCGTGCTTGCCCCGCCCGACTTCGGTTGGCTCGAGCGAGCTCTGGTCTTGCTGTTCGTGGTGATGACAACTCACGTCGCGGTCGCTACGCGTGGTCATCTGCTGGACCGACTGTTGTATGGGCCAGTCCGAGGCGTGCTGCGCGGCCAGTTGCGCGAGCTGTCCAACCGCGTCGTGCGTCAGCCCGACTCCGTCACGGCCCTGGTCGATGTGCGCGAAACCGTCGACGACATGCTGCGCGAGGGCGAGTCGAGGGATTCGCCAGAGCTGCGCGTGCTGGTCGAGGGCGCGCTGCGTCGAATGAACGACCTGCCGGGCCTCAGCCAGCATCCGTTGCTCGCCGAGCTGGCTCGCACGGCGGAATACGACGGCAGTCCACTCGAGCGGGCCGCGGTGCTCAGGTCAGAGCTCGAGCAGGCGATCGAACGGTTGCGTCCGTCGGGGGCCCGACCATCGCCGGGCGGCGGCGTCGTCGGGGGTTGGTTGCACTATCTGGTGCTGCGCGAGGCGTACCTGGATGGACGGCCGAACAAACAGATCATGCAGCGCTACACGCTCAGCGAAGGGACGTTTCATCGTGCGCGCCGGCGCGCAATCGATGCGATCACGCTGGACCTGGCGCAGCGCAGCACGGCGCCGTCGGCGAGTTCGCGAGTGTAGGCAGAGGCCTGACTCAACCTGGACGCAACCGGTTTTGCGCGCTCAGCGCAACCAGTTACGCGCACACACCGGGTAGGGTGGGGACGGGCCCCTATCGGAGGTGTAAAGGGATGGGTATATGAGTCTACGTGTTGCACTTGTTTCTTCTGCCGCGGCTGGGTTGGTCAGCGTTCTCGCGGTCGCCGGGCCGGCATCGGCAAACTGCGGTGATAACGGGAAGCCTGTTGGTGAGGGCTGTGAGGATCGCGGGCCACGAGTTTCGGCAACGCCGGAGCTGGATAGCCTGGCGCTGCTGGGCACAGGCGTCGTCGGCCTGGCGGGGTACGCGACGATGCGTCTGCGCGCGGGTCGGCGGCGGTCTCAGGACGACGAATAATCAGGCCGCCGCGCGTTTCACGGTAGTCAACGTAGCTGACCGCGGCGGTGCCGGACCTGCCGGCACCGTTCGCGGCAGCACGCGCCGGGCGCTTGCGACGCAACTCCATGCTTCGGCAACGCAAGCGCCGCTTAGAATGACAAGCGGTGACTACGCGGGGCTACGGCCAGTTCTGCGGGCTCGCTCGCGCGCTCGAGATGGTCGGCGAACGCTGGGCGCTGTTGATCGTGCGCGACCTGCTCGTCGGTCCGCGCCGCTTCACTGACCTGCGCCAGGGTCTGCCACGCATCCCGACCAACGTCCTGTCAGAGCGGCTCAAACAGCTCGAACAGACAGGCGTAGTGCAAAGACGCGTCCTGCCTCGCCCGGCCGCCTCAGTCGTCTACGAGCTCACGCCCTATGGCAGTCAGCTCGAGGATGTCGTGATGCGGCTCGGAGTGTGGGGCGCTCAGTCGCTGGACCAGCCGCGCGACGGCGAGATCGTCACGACCGACTCCATGATCATGGCTTTGCGCAGCACATTCGTGCCCGCAGCCGCGCGGGGTCAGCACGTCGCGTATGAGCTTCACCTCGGGCCGATCGTCGTCCACGCTCGAGTCGAAGACGGCATCATCCACGCGGGCGCGGGCGAACTCGCCGACGCCGACCTGATCATCGATTCCGGGCCTGCGATCAAGGACCTTCTGGCCGGCGACATCGGCCCACACGAGGCTATCGCACAGGGGCTCGTGCAGCTGCGAGGCGACCTGTCGTTGCTCTATACTTTCGCACAAATGTTCCATATTCCGCGCTTTCCCGCATCTGCTGCTTGACTGCACGAAGCATAGTTGTTTAGAACAAGCGGCGGTTAGGAGGTACGCAATGAGCGGCGTTCGCGTTCTCGTCGGCACTCGCAAAGGCGCCTTCATCCTCACGTCCGATGGCACCCGCACCAACTGGGATGTCGGTGGCCCCTACTTCGCCGGTTGGGAGATGTACCACCTCAAGGGCTCCCCGACTGAGCCGAATCGGCTGTACGCCTCACAGTCCAATGGTTGGTTCGGCCAGCAGATCCAGCGGTCCGATGACGGCGGTCAGACCTGGCAATCGGTCGGCAACGAGTTTCGGTACGAGGGTGTGCCGGGCACGCACCAGTGGTACGACGGCACACCCCGTCCGTGGGAGTTCAAACGCGTCTGGCACCTCGAACCCTCGCTGAACGACCCCGACACCGTGTACGCAGGTGTTGAAGACGCTGCGCTGTTCCGCTCGACCGATGGCGGCCAGAGCTGGCAGGAGCTGAAGGGATTGCGCGAGCACGGCTCAGGCCCGTCGTGGCAACCGGGCGCCGGCGGGATGTGTCTGCACACCATCTTGCTCGACCCGAATCGCCCCGAGCGAATGACGATCGCCATTTCGGCTGCCGGTGCGTTCCGCACCGATGATGGCGGCGAGAACTGGCAGCCGATCAACCGGGGCCTGCATTCACAAGGCATCCCTGATCCCCAGGCGGAGGTCGGCCACTGCGTCCACCACATCGCCCACAACAAATCGCGGCCGGACGTGCTGTTCATGCAGAAGCACTGGGACGTGATGCGCAGCGACAACTATGGTGATTCGTGGCAGGAGATCAGCGGCAATCTGCCGACGGATTTCGGCTTCGCCATCGACGTCCACGCGCACGAGCCTGAGACCATCTACGTTGTGCCCATCAAGAGCGACTCCGAACATTTCACGCCGGATGGGAAACTGCGCGTGTACCGAAGTCGTACTGGCGGCAACGAATGGGAGGCGCTCACGAACGGCTTGCCGCAATCGAACGTGTATGTGAATGTGCTGCGGGACGCTATGGCCGTCGACACGCTCGACAAGTGTGGCATCTACTTCGGTACCACTGGCGGGCAGGTGTACGCTTCCAATGATGCGGGCGATTCGTGGACACCCATCGTGCGCGATCTCCCGTCAGTCCTGTCAGTGGAAGTTCAGACCTTGACATGATCCGCGTTGTTCTGCCCACCCAGTTGCGGTCGCTTGCCCATGTGACTGGTGAGGTGCGGCTGGAGCTGGAGGGGCCAGTCACCCAGGACTCGATACTGGAAGCCCTGGAGAACAGCTATCCGATGCTGCGCGGCACGATGCGTGACCACGTGACGCATCAGCGGCGGCCATTCGTGCGCTTCTTCGCCTGTCAGCGTGACCTGTCGCACGATGCGACCGACGCACTGCTGCCGGTGGCCGTGTCCGAAGGCGCGGAACCGTTCCTCGTCATCGGCGCAATGGCAGGTGGTTAGGGTCACGCTTCGCCTGGAGTGGCGGGCTCTCGAGGGTGCAGAACGTCCGCCGGTGTGACGGCTCTGGCGAGCGTGCTGGATTCCGAATCAGCGCGCCCGCAACGAGACCGCCGAGGGTGAGCAAACCAGCACACCAGACCAGCGCCGTGCGGAATCCGACCAGGAACATTTCGGGCTGCTGGTAGTCGTCTCCGCTGATGCCTGCCAGCACCGGTAGGACGGCGACTGCGAGCAGACCAGCGGCCCGAGCTACGGCGTTGTTCACGCCCGACGCGATACCGGCGTGGCGAGCTTCGGCCGCGGCGAGAACCGTCGCGGTGAGTGGGGCCACGAGTAACGACAGTCCCAACCCGAACACGACCGTAGACGGAAGGACGTCGACGATGTAGCTGGATCCAGGCCCGATGCGGAGCATCAAAAGCACGCCGCCGGCCGCGACCAGCGGACCGAGGCTCATTGGCAGTCGGGGTCCGATTCGGCCGGCCAGCTCGCCGGCCCGCGCGGACAGAACGAGCATCAACAGCGTGACTGGTAGCAGCGCGGCACCCGCAAGGACAGGCGAGAACCCGGCCACGACCTGCAAAGCGACGACGAGCAGTAAGAACAGCGGCCCCAGTGCCCCGTACACCAGGAACGTCACGATGTTGGCGGCCGAGAACTGACGATTGGCGAAGATGTCTGGCGGCAGCATCGGGTGGGAGGTGCGGAACTCATTCAGCACGAACAACCCGAGAGCGACCAGGCCCACGCCGAGCATCGCCACGGTCGTGACGGACCAGCCCTGGCCCGCGGCAGTCAACCCATAGGTCAGCGCACCCAGGCCGACCGCACCGAGCGCCGCGCCGGCGAGGTCCAGTTGTGGCGCGGCGCCCGGATCACGCGATTCGGGCACGTGGCGAGCGGCGATGGCAACCACGGCGGCCGCCACGGGCACGCTGACGAAGAAGATCCAGCGCCAGCCCGGCCCAGCCACCAGGTATGCGCCGAGGAACGGACCGATCGCGGTTGCGATGCCGCCCAGACCCGACCAGGCGCCGATGGCCTCAGGACGATCCGCCTCCGAAAACGTGGCCGCAATGATGGCGAGGCTGCCTGGGGTGAGCAGTGCGCCGCCGATTCCCTGGAGTGCTCGAGCCGCGACAAGCAGCTCGATGTTCGGCGCCAGAGCGCACAGCATCGACGCCGCCGCAAACCAAACGGTGCCGATGATGAACACTCGTCGGCGGCCATAGCGGTCGCCGAGGGAGCCGCCCAGGAGAATGAACGCGGCAAGCGTGAGCGTGTAGCCGTTGATCGTCCACTGCAGCCCGGCGAAGTCGGCTTGCAGATCCCGTCCGAGCGCGGGCAGGGCGATGTTGACGACCGTCGCGTCGATCATCGCCAGTCCCGAACCGAGCACCGCCGCGGCAAGCACCCATTTGCCTGACGCGTCGCTGAGCTCGAGCTGCGGCTTGGTTGGAGCCAGGGCGGTCATCGCGCCGAAGTCTACGCGCTGTCAAGCAGCGGTCAGCGCCTTTTCAAATGGAAAGGGTTGGTGAGAAATTCTCACCAACCCTGGAAGACTCGCCGCGCCCCGTGAAGCCTGCGGAACGCGGGACGAGGATGTTTAGCGAGATCTGTCGTCGCGCAGCGGAGCATCACCTTTCTTGTCGGTGCGCAGTTCCTCACGGCGCACCGTCTCTGAGACCTGTTCGGTGTCCTGGGTGACCTTCTTACCGAGGCCGACCTCCTCGTACACCACCGGCTGCTTTTCGACCTGCACCTGTTCTTCACGCACAGGTACCTGGATGGACTCGCGCTGCGAGTCCCCAATGGGTGTATCGGCGGGCCGCCGCTCGACCGGTTTGCGGTCGACGTAGACCTCTTCGCGCGAGACCGGCACCTCCATGGTGCGCTGCTCTTCCACGACCTCCTTGCCGACGCTCACCCGCCCGGTCTCGACCGGTGTCGTGCGTGCGCGCAATTCCTCCTCGCGCAACTGCATCCTGTCACCAGTCTGACCACGCGATCCCGCCGTCGAAGTGTACGTCGTATCGGACTGACCCTGGCCGACGCGTTCTTCTGGCTTGCGGTCCCAGCCCGTGTCGCCGAGGTCGCCCTTGTACGCATTCACATAGACCGCGTTCTCCTGAATCTCGGTCACGGCGTCGAACGGAACGTAGTACTCCTTCATTCCGAGGAAACCCGCGTCCACGTTGAAGTAGCTGCCCAGCGTTTCGCCGGCCTTGCCAATCTTCTCGCCGTTGAGGTCCAGCACGTCCATGCCCTCATGGACCTGGTCGCGTCCTGAGCTTCTGAAGTTCTGCATCTTACCTCCGTTTCGATTTCGAAACTTCGTAGGATCTTGACGAAGCTCCAGGTCTGGTGGGGCCGCAACCGCCGTGCCACGCGTGAGTGGCATGCAATCTGCTTTGTGCATCCCAAGATGACGAACCGCGATTTTGACGAGGCTCCAACAACGGAGCTGAGCGCGGCGGAGGAACGCACGCTCGAGCTGCGCGAAGAGGAGCTTGTCGCGCACAAGGAATTGCGCGAACTCGGCGAGGTGGTCATTCGCACCCAGGTAGACGAGGTGCCCGGTCGGCTCGAGGTCGAGGCATTGCGCGAGGAGGTCGAGATCGAGCGTGAAGCCGTTGGCGAGTTTGTCAACGAACGCGGCGAACCGTGGGAAGATGACGGCGTCCTCGTCGTGCCGGTGTACGAAGAGCAGCTGGTCGTTTCGAAGCGGTTGGTGCTGAAGGAACGCATTCGCATTCGACGCGTTCGCACGACGGATCGACGGCTGTTCGAGGAGACGCTGCGGCGCGAGCGTCTGGTGGTCGAAGACACCGGCAATACGGGCATGGTGCACGAGCGGTACGCGACGGAGTCAGACGCTTCGGAGCGGGGGTCTGAGGAGCACACGGGCAGGGATCCGAAGGAGCGCAGGCACGACGACGATCAGCCACACGGGCTGGTCGAGCAATTGGTACGTAAAGTCCTCGAATGACACGCCCAACAGACGAGGAGCGGTTGCCAGGCGAGCGAGCCGAGGCGGAAGCCGAAGAGCCCTTCCCGGGGGCGCACTCGCAAGTGCACGGCGCGCACATGCCGCCGACCCGGCCGCCGGACGAGTCCGTTTACGGTTCGGGCACCTTGCCGCTCGAGGCGGACGGGAGGCGCACGGCCGACGGATGGCTCATTCGGTTGCCAGTGCGTGCCGAGCACGTGATAGTCACCAGAGAGCCGTTCGTGCGCGAGCGCGTGGTGCTGCGCAAACGGATGCTCGACGACGTGGAGCACGTCGAAGAGATCGTCCGTCGCGAGCGGCTGCGCGTCGAGCTCGAAGAAGACGACGAGCACACGACCGACGCCCGACGCAGACGCTAAACGACGGTCGGCACACGGGTAGACCCTGACGGCACTCGGCAGACCGTAGACCCTGGACGGCACTCGGTAAACGGTAGACCCTGGACGCTAGTCGGCAGACGGTTGACTCTGGACGCTAGTCGGCAGACGGTAGACCCTGGACGCTAGTCGGCGGACCGTAGACTCTGGACGCTAGTCGACAGACGGTAGACCCTGGACGGCAGTCGCTAGACGGTAGAACCTGGACGGCAGTCGCTAGACATTAGCCTGGACGGCAGTCGCTAGACGGTAGACCCCAGACGGCAGTCGCTAGACGGTAGACCCCAGACGGCACTCGGCAGTCGGTAGACCCTGGACGGCAGCCGCTAGACATTAGCCTGGACGGCAGTCGGTAGACGCTAGACGGTGCGCCCCGACGTGCGACTGCTGACCGCCACGGGCGGGTACAAAGGCTCGTATGCCCTCCTCGACACCTGTCCGTATCGGCTTCGTCGGCGCCGGCGGCATCGCCCGCCAGCGGCACCTGCCAGGTTTGCGCGCCGTCGACGGTGTGGAGCTCGTCGCGGTCGCCAACCGCGGTCGCGCCTCAGCTGAAAAGATCGCTTCCGAATGGGGCTTTCGCAGCGTGTGCGACGACTGGCGAGAGGTCGTCACATCGCCAGACGTGGACGCCGTATTCATCGCCGCCCCGCCCTACCTGCACTGCGAGGCGACCCTCGCCGCTCTCGACTCTGGAAAGCACGTCTTTTGCCAGGCGCGCATGGCACGCGACTACGCCGAAGCGCGCATGATGAACGAACGCGCGCGACGCAGCGACCGCGTCACCATGCTCTGCCCACCACCGCACGCGCTGGCCGGTGACTACGTGGTCAAGCGTCTGCTCGAGGAGAACGCGCTCGGCGAGCTCTACCACGTCTCCGTGCGCGGACTCGGCACCGACTATGCGGATCGAGATGCGCCGCTGCACTGGCGACAGGATGCGTTCATCTCTGGCTACAACACGCTGGCGTTGGGCATGTGGATCGAAGTCCTCCACCGTTGGGTCGGACATTTTTCGTCGATCAGCGCGCAGGTCGCGTTCCATGTACCACGCCGCCGACGCCCTGGCTCGGTGCATGGGGTCGATGTGCGAATCGCGGACAGCCTCGGAATGGTGGGCACGCTGAAGAATGGTGCGATCGCGGTGCTCGATGTGAGCGGCAGCACGAAATTTGCCGGATCGCCGCGCATCGAGCTGTTTGGGAGCGATGGCACGCTGGTCTACGAAGTCCGTGGCGATCACATTTTCCTGGGCCGCGGCGGCGAGACAGAGTTGCAGCGTGTGGAAATCACGCCGGAGCAAGAGCGCAAATGGACCGCCGAAGCGGATTTTATCAACGGAATCCGCGAAGGTACGCCCGTCACGCCCGATTTCGAGGAAGGTCTGCGGTACATGGAGGTGACCGAAGCGATCTACCGCGCGGCGCGCACCCGCCAGACTGTGCAGTTACCGTTGGCAGACGACTGA
>JAFAPL010000804.1 GCA_019247135.1 Chloroflexota bacterium
GCCTGTTCAGCATGATGATCTTGCTGCCGGACTGGGTGCCGACGCCCGGCAACCTGCGCTTCGGACGCGCAATGGACGATCTCAACACGCTCGTCTTCCGCATCATCCGCGAGCGGCGGAGCGGCGCGACCGAAAGTGACGACCTCCTGGGCATGTTGCTGGCGGCGCGCGACGACACGGGTCAGGGCATGACCAACAAGCAACTGCGCGATGAGGTTATGACGCTGATCCTCGCCGGACACGATACGACCGCGCTTGCACTCAACTGGGCGCTCGTACTTCTGGCGCAGCACCCGGCCGTTCGAGCCCGTTTGCAGGACGAGGTCGACGGCGTGCTGAATGGCCGACGACCAGCCGCTGACGATGTGCCGCGGCTGCCGTACGTGGAGCAGGTCGTGACTGAGACGCTGCGCTTGTTCCCGACCGCGTGGCTGCTCGGCCGCGAGGCGCTGCGCGACACGACCATCGGTGGTCAGCGGATCGCGAAGCGAACGACGGTGCTGATCAGTCCGTGGGTCGTCCAGCGCGACCCGCGCTTCTTCGACGAGCCGGATGCGTTTCGCCCGGAGCGATGGGCCGACGGTACGCTCCTGCAGAGCTTGCCGCGATTCGCCTATGCGCCATTTGGCGGCGGGCAGCGCGTGTGCATTGGTAGCAGCTTCGCGCAGCTCGAGGCGATGCTGCTGCTCGCATCCATTGCGCAGCGGTTCTCGCTCTCGCTCCTGGAGCCTCACACGCCGGTGGAGCCGCTGCCTGTGATCACGTTGCGGCCGAAGCAGCCAGTCAAAATGCGCGTGGTCGCGCGCGCCTGATGGCATGGTATAGAATTGGTGTTCTATACTAACAGTTGAGTAACAGGCCTGTTCGGGACGCCTACGAACCTGCGAGACTGACTCTAGAAGTGTGACTGCACAGCCCGCTGCCGACATTTCGCGTCCGAGCGGCTCGTATACCGCGCGCGACATCACCGTCCTCGAAGGCATCCAGGCCATCCGCCACCGGCCCGCGATGTACATCGGCTCGACCAGCACCAGCGGTCTGGTCCACCTGCTCTGGGAAGCGCTGGACAACGCCGTCGACGAAGCCGTCGCGGGTGAAGGCACTCAAATCTGGGTCGAGGTCGACCAGAGCGGCGTGGTGACCGTCACCGATCAGGGTCGCGGGATGCCCTTCGACCTCATGACATACGGCGGCAAGAAGCTCCCGGCCGCGACCGTTCTGCTGACGGTCCCGCATTCGGGCGGCAAGTTCGGCGAAGGCGCCTACAAGACCGCGGGCGGCCTGCACGGCGTGGGCGCAACGGTGATCAATGCCCTGTCCGAGTGGCTCGAGCTGGACGTGTGGCGTGACGGCCAGCATTTCACCCAGCGCTTCGAACGCGGCAAGCCGCTGGCTCATCGCGTCGAGCCCACAAAAGAGAAAAAGCGCGGTACCCGCATTCGCTGGTCGTATGACCGGACGATCTTCGAGCACGACGCGTACTACCCACGCGAGACGATCGAACGCCGGATGCAAGCGGCCGCGCACCTGAATCGCGGCCTCTCGCTGCACCTGTCGATGTGGGACGACGAGCAGGAAGCCGTCATCACCCGCACCTTTTACTCGAAAGAAGGCCTGGCTGAATTCGTCAAGCAGGCCACCCCGCCGGGCGCGGAGCCGCTCTTTTCCAAACCGATCACGTTCGTGCAGATGCGCGACGAGGTGCACGTCGAAGTCGCGCTGCTGCCCAATCGGGGTTACAAGCTCGACCTGCATTCGTTCGCGAATGCCGTGCGTACACCCGAAGGTGGCGTGCACGAGCGCGGTTTTCGGGCCGCCTTGACGCGTGTTGCCAACGACTATGCGGCGCGTATGGGCATCATCAAGAACCGCGACAAAGAGGCGTTCAAGCCCGAGGTCATCCAGCAGGGCCTCGTCGCGGCGATCTCGGTCAAGCTCAAGGACCCCCAGTTCGAGGGGCAGACCAAGAACAAGCTCAACAACGCACCGGTCGAGGGCATCGTACGCTCGGTCGTCCTCGAAGGACTCAAGGAGTGGTTCGATGCGCGGCCGGCACAAGCGCGGGACTGGCTCAAGAAGATCCAGGACGATCAGCGTCTGGCGAATCGCCTCGAAGCCGAAGAACGGCTGGCGCGCACGGGTCAGCGGCGCGAACAGACCGTTGATCTCGACACGTCCAAGTTCGCGCGCGCCAGTACAAACGACGCCGACCGGGCCGAGCTGTTCGTCGTCGAGGGCCAGAGTGCGGGAGGCAATGCCAAGCAGGGGCGCGACGCCAGCTACCAGGCGATTCTGGCCCTGCGCGGCAAGCCCATCAACGTGATCAATGCACGCCCCGAGCGGCTTCAGTTGAACAAAGAATACGCTTTGCTAGCTTCGGTTATTGGCACCGGGGTTCGGGGCGCATTCAACCTGGAAAAATGTCGCTACAGCAAGATCATTTTGATGACCGACGCGGATGTTGATGGGGGACATATCCGCGCGTTGTTACTGGCGTTGTTCTATCAGGAAATGCCGGGCTTGATCGAGGCGGGTCGGGTCTTTGTAGCCATGCCGCCGTTGTATTCGGTGCGCCACAAAGGCAAGCCCGTGTGGCTGATCGACGACGACGCCTTGCGGCGTTTCCTGGCGCGTAACGCAGAGGCAAAGAATGCGCCCATCAAGCGCTACAAAGGCCTCGGCGAGATGACTGCGTCTGAGCTGCGCGAGACAACCATGCACCCGGCCACACGGGTGCTGAAGCAAGTCACGCTCGAAGACAGCGCGATCGCCGCGCAAGTCGTGGCCGATTTGATGGACGAAAGCCGCCCCGAAGCCCGCCGTGAGTTCCTGGCTCAGGCCGCGCGCCTGACCGACCTGGACGTGTAGTCGAAGGCTCATGACGCTCCAGGACGAAAACATTCGGCAAGAAGATTTTTCGGCGGCGATTCAGAACTCTTATGCCGAATACGGGGTCAGCTCGAACGCGCGAGCGATTCCTGACGCGCGCGATGGCCTCAAGCCCGTCCAACGGCGCATCTTGTGGTTCATGTTCCGCAATAACTGGACGTCGGCCAACGAGACCGTCAAGTCCGCGGAAGTCGTCGGAACAGTCATGGGCCAGGCACACCCGCACGGTCAGGAAGCGATCTACGACGCCGCCGTACGGCTCGCGCAGGACTTCTCTCTGCGTTACCCATTGATCGACGGTCAGGGCAACTTCGGCTCAGATGACGATGATCCCGCGGCCGCCATGCGGTACACGGAGATGCGTCTGTCGCGCATCGGCGAAATCATGCTCCGCGACATCGCCAAGGACACCGTCCCGCTCGTTCCCACCTACAAGCAGGATCCCAAAGTCCTGGAGCCGTACTACCTGCCCGCCGGCATTCCGCCGGCGGTCAATGGCCAGGATGGCGTCGGCCTCGGCTTCGCTACCCGCGTTCCGCCGCACAACCTGCGAGAGATCCTGAACGCTTGCATCGCCCTCTTCGACCGACCACAGATGCCAGCGCTCGAGCTGATGCGCTACGTGCAGGGTCCGGATTTCCCATCTGGTGGATCGATCATCGGCGACGAAGGCATTCGCGAATATCTGGCCACCGGCCGTGGGCGCGTCGTCCATCGCGGCACCGCCAGACTCGAAGAGGACATGCGCGGCAGACGCCTGATCGTCACGGAAGTTCCGTTCGTCGGCCGCGCGAACGTGAAGACCAGCATTGCCAAGGCGTTCAACGACGGCAAACTGCCCGGCCTGATGTTCGAAGGCCACATCCCGGACGAGTCGAGCGAGCAGAACGGCACCCGTATCGTGCTGCCGTTGCGCAAGGAAGCAGATCCAGCCGACGTGCTCGCCACGCTGTACCAGCACACCTCATTGCAGACCAGCTTCTCGGTCCAGATGACGTTTCTGTTCGGCGCCGAGAACGAGCCCGCGCGGACGCCGCGCACGGTCGGCATGGTCGAGCTGTTGCGACGCTACAACGAGCACCAGCTCAACGTCCTGCGCAGGCGAAGCCAGTATGACCTCGACCGCGCGAAAGAACGTCTACACCTGGTGGAAGGGCTGATCATTGGCGCGGTCCACGCGGACGAGATCGTTCGCATTTTCCAGGCGGCCAAAGACCGACAGATCGCCCGCACTGAGCTGATCAAACGCTACAAGCTGAGTGAGATCCAGGCCCAGCGCATCAGCGAGATGACCCTGGCTCAGGTCACGCGCATGGACCTGGCTGGCTACCGCAACGAGAAAAAGGAATTGCAGCAGCGGATTGAATATCTGGAGGATCTGCTCGCGCACGAGCCGAAACAGATTGCGCTCATCAAGGAGGAGATGCAGTCGATCGCCAATGACTTTGGTGACGCGCGGCGTACCGTGATCCTCGGCGACGAGGAAGCCAGCGCGCCGGTGGCGCAGGTGGAGAGCGCAATCGAGAGTCGGCCAGTGCTGGTTGCGCTCAGCACAGACGGCAACTTGAAGGCGATGCCGGCCAACACGTACGCGGGCAAGACCAACGCCGGCACGGTGCGCGGCGACGAGCGCTTGCAGGCGGTGCTGCGTTCGCGAACCACCGATTACCTGGTGTGTCAGTTGTCGACTGGGCGCGTCGCTACCGTGCGGGTGGCGAGGCTGCCTGAATTGACGCGTGCGGGTCGACCAGAGCTCGCCCGTAGTTTTCTCAGTCTGGAGCCCGCCGAGCGTGTCGTCGCCCTGGCGCCGGTCAGTGCTTTTTCCGAAGAGCTGTTTCTACTGGTTTTCACAGCCGAAGGACGGGTGAAAAAGACGGCGCTTTCGGAGTATCTGAAAGTTGACGAGAAGGGCTCACCCGACCTGCGATTGCTCGGCAAAGACTCGATAGCACGGGTTCTCGTTTCGCCGGGCGGCGGCGACTACGTCATCACGACCTCGGACGGCAAGACGCTGCGGTTCTCGGATGCAGACCTGCGGCCCACGGGACGAGTCGGGCAGGGGGTTGCCGCCATCTCGCTCGCGCGCGGGGCCTCAGTTGTGGGGGCAGACTGGATCGCGGAGGACGACGACGGCTCGCTCTGGGTCGCCAGTAGCAACGGGTTGATCAAACGCAGCCTCCTCGACGAGTATCCGCGCAAGGGGCGCGCGACGGGCGGCGTGGCAACGATGCAGCTTTCGGGCGGAGCAAGCATCGTCGGCGCGGCCGTCGTGGACCCCAACCAGGACGTTCTGCTCGTGTCCTCCGGCGGCCGCACCGCGCGCGTCACCGCCGAGGGTCTGCCGCTCGTCGCCCGCGATCGCAAAGGTTCGACGGGTATGAAGCTCGAGGGCGCAGAAAAAGTCGAACGCATCGTCGTACTGCCTACGTAGCCAAGCGGCGGAGAAATGCCCGCAATTGAGGGTCAACCCTCACCCCCTCGCCCCCTCTCCCTGGCCAGGGAGAGGGGGTTGGGGGAGTGGGTCGAAACTCCGGAGGGACTTGTGCCGAATTGTACTCGGCGGTGTGCCGCTCGACGGCTCGCATCAATGCGCGGTACTAGCTCGAGGCCGC
>JAFAPL010000883.1 GCA_019247135.1 Chloroflexota bacterium
ACGAATGCGCGCGCGGACGAATGCGGACGCGCGCTCCACGCCCATCACCAGCAGGTAAGTCAGGATCAGCAGGGTGGCTACCTGTCGATACTGGAACAGGTTCATGGCGGTCAGAATCAGGAATCCGATGCCGCCCGCTCCGACAAATCCCAGCACCAGCGAGGAGCGCACGTTCTCGTCCAGTCGAAACAGGGCAATGCCCGTCCAGGCCGGCACCAACCCGGGCAGGATCGCGTGCGAGACGATCTGCACTCGCGAGGCGCCGGTAACCGAGAGCGCCTCGACCGGGCCCGTGTCCATATCTTCGATGGTCTCCGCAAACAGCCGACCCAACATGCCAATGGAGTGCACAGATAGGGCCAGCACTCCAGGAAAAGGCCCCAGTCCAACCGCGGTGACGAACAACAGCGCCCAGACCAGGTCTGGCACCGCGCGCGTGACTGCAATGATGCCTCGAGCGCCAAGATAATACGCGCGCGACGGAGTGACGTTCTCGGCGGCGAATACCGCGAGGGGCATGGAGAACACGACCGCCACGCACGTGCCCAGCAATGCAATATCCAGGGTCTCCAGCACGCCACCCAGAGCAGGCTGGAGGTGAAGGAGATCGGGCGGAACTGCTCGGCGCAAGATATCCGCCATGCCGGTAGCGCCCGTCAGCAGGTCCTGTGGTTTGACCTTCGCAACAACGAGTGCCTGCCCGAGTAACGCCGCGCCGAGGATGGTGAGCGTAAAGCGCACCAGAATGCCACGTGTGCTGGTGCGCGGCAGCGCGGCCTCGATGCGCGTAGAAGCAAGCATCACGGTTGATCGGAGCGGTACAGAGCGGCGATTGACTCGAGATCCACCCGCGCAACCGGCGCATCGAATGTCACTCGACCGTGGCGAAGACCCACCAGGCGGTGCGCGTGTCGCAGCGCCAGCTGCGGTTGATGCAAGACGCACACGATGCCGAGATTGTCTCGCGTTGCGAGCTCCGCCAGCAGGAGCAGCACATCCTCCGCGGCTTCGGGGTCGAGACTCGAGACCGGCTCGTCCGCAAGCAGGACGCGCGGCTGCTGGGCCAGAGCACGTGCGATCGCCACGCGTTGCGCCTCGCCGCCAGACAGTGTGTCCGCACGCTTGTTCGCCAGGTGCAGCATGCCCAGCCGGTCCAGCAGTGCCGCGCTGTGCAGCAGCGCATCGCGCGGCAGCCGACCGAATGCAGTCGCCAGACCTTGATGTCGCCCCAGCGAGCCCGTAGCAACATTTGCGAGCGCGGACCGCCGCCGCACCAGGTTGGGCTGCTGGAAGATCATGGCCAGCGCCAGACGTGCTTTTCGCAGCTCGCGCCCGCGCAGGTGAGCCAGGTCGCGGCCAGCGACTCGCACCGAGCCCGCGGTTGGCTCGATGAGACGGGCGACACACCGCAGCAGGGTCGACTTGCCGCTACCGTTCGCGCCCAACACGACCACCAGCTCACCGGCGGCGACCACCAGGCTCACGTCGTCCAGCGCGCGCCCACCACCAGGGTATTGCTTGCTCACATGCTCAACCTGCAGGACCGGCGTCCCGATCTTGCCCGGCACGGAGGCCGCGGCGCGGGCGGTGGGCGCGTGAAGCTGCCCAACCACGCCGCCGGTCACGACAGATTGGCGAGGTCGACGTTCAGCGTGGAAACGAGGCTGCGAATCTGGTCGAACGCGGCATCGTCATCGGCCACCAGGTGGCGGCCAGACATTCCGACATCCGCGCTGAACATCTTCTGGACATCCGGACTCAATGTTGAGAAGTCGAATTCGAGCAAAGCCTGTTTGATCTTTTGCTTCGCGTCGGCCGGCAGGTCACCGCGGAGCGTGATCGGGTCCTGAGGAATCGGGGCGGATTCCCAGAGCGTAACGAACTGGAGCGGCGAATACTCGCCAGCTAACGTCGCTGCCGCGATGCGGTCGCTGTTCAGCTCACCGGCATCAACTTTGTGGTTGCGCAGCGCCTCAAATGAAGCAGTATGGCTGCCTGCAAAAACCGCCTGGACGCCCGTGTCGGGATCGATTCCGTTGGATTTCAACGCAAACGCTGGGTACAGATGTCCTGAGGTAGACGCCGGATCCGAATACGCAAACGAGTGTCCGCCCAGCTGACCGATATCCGTGATCCCAGAGCCCGGGTAGGTCACGATCGTGGCTGTATATGTGGCCGGCTGCCCAGATTGATCTGAGAACGTCGCTACCAGCTCGGCATTGGCCAGCTTCTGAGCGAACACGTACGCAAGCGGCCCAAACTCGGCGATGTCCAGTTTGCGGTTCCGCATCGCCTCGATCTCGGCGGTGTAATTCGTCGTGATGTCCAACTCCACCTGGCAGCCGATCGATGCCCCCAGAGCCTCGGAGAGAGGCTGGTAGGCGGGCGCCAGCAGCGACGCGTCTTCGTACGGTTCGACGCCGAATCGCAACGTCCCGTCAGGACACGCGGGGTTCGTTGTCTGGGCGGTTGTCGCCACGGGCAGCGGGGCCGAGCCGAGCAGCACCAACGCAGCCGCCAC
>JAFAPL010000967.1 GCA_019247135.1 Chloroflexota bacterium
AGGCGAGATCGACCGCGCGGTGCTCGTCTACCCGCGTTTCATCTCCACGCTGAGCCAGCGCCCCGAGCTCGTTCAACTGCTGCCAGTCGAACCGCCCAGCCAGGAGGGCGAACAGCAAGAGCGCCGGCGACTCGACTACATCTTCGAGCCCGACCCGCAGAGCATCCTCGAGCAGTTGCTGCCGCGCTACGTCGAGGTGCAGATCTATCAGGCGCTGCTGGAAACGGCCGCCTCGTTCTTCAGCGCGCAGATGGTCGCGATGCGCAATGCAACCGAGAACGCGAACGATCTCGTCTCGAGCTTGTCGCTCACGTATAACAAGGTACGCCAGGCGAACATCACTCGCGAAGTAACCGAGATTGCTTCCGCGGCTGAAGCCATGGCCGCCAGCAGCCGACGCCGCTAGGCATTTTCTCAGCTCAACTCAAGAGGGAGCCGCACATACATGACTCTTACTGCTCCAGCGCCGCAGCAGGCGGATACCACCCAGACGGGCCAGATCGTGCAGATCATCGGTCCCGTCGTCGACGTGCAGTTCCCGCCCGAGCACCTGCCTGAGATCTACAACGCGCTCGCGCTGGACCTCTCCAATGTCGTCAGCGTCAGCGAAGAAGGGACCAACAAGGAAGAAGCCGAGGCCGCGCTGAGGGGCGTCGAGCAGTCCAGCGGCACGCTCATCCTTGAAGTCCAGCAGCACCTCGGCAACAACGTGGTCCGCGCGGTCGCCATGGGTGCGACGGACGGCCTGCGCCGCGGCCTCGAAGTGCGCGACACGGGTGCACCGATCAGCGTCCCCGTCGGTCCGCCGACACTCGGTCGACTGTTCAACGTGCTCGGCCAGCCCATCGACGAGAAGGGTCCGGTCGATGCGGGCGAGACCTACCCGATCCATCGTCCCGCGCCCGCGCTGGTCGATCAGGCGGTGCAGCCTGAGCAGTTTGAAACTGGCATCAAGGTCATCGACCTGATCGCGCCCTTCAGAAAGGGCGGCAAGATCGGCATCTTCGGCGGCGCCGGCGTCGGCAAGACGGTGATCATCCAGGAGCTGATCCGCAACGTCGCCCAGCAGCACGGCGGTTACTCCGTGTTCGCGGGTGTGGGTGAGCGCAGCCGCGAAGGCAACGACCTGTACCGCGAGATGACCGAGTCGGGCGTGCTCGACAAGGTCGCGCTCGTCTTCGGCCAGATGAACGAGCCGCCGGGCGTTCGCCAGCGCGTCGGACTGACGGGCGTCACCCTCGCCGAGTTCTTCCGCGACGAAGGCCGCGACGTGCTGCTGTTCATCGACAACATCTTTCGATTCACGCAGGCGGGCTCGGAGGTCTCGGCGCTGCTCGGGCGTCTGCCCTCGGCCGTCGGCTATCAGCCAACGCTCGCGAACGAGATGGGGCAGTTGCAGGAGCGCATCACGTCCACCAAGCGGGGCTCGATCACGTCGCTGCAAGCGATCTATGTGCCTGCGGACGACTACACCGATCCAGCTCCGGCGACCACGTTCGCGCACCTGGATGCGACCATCACCCTCGAGCGTGCGATCACCGAGCGTGGCATTTATCCTGCCGTCGATCCGCTCGGCTCGGTGTCCACGATCCTCACGCCGCGAGTTGTGGGTCAGGAACACTACGATGTCGCCCGCGAAGTTCAGCGCGTGCTCCAGAAATACAAGGACCTGCAGGACATCATTGCCATCCTCGGCATCGACGAGCTTTCGGACGAAGACAAGTTGACCGTGCAGCGTGCTCGGCGCATCGAGCGTTTCTTCTCGCAGCCATTCTTCGTCGCCGAGGTGTTCACAGGTACACCGGGCAAGTACGTGCCAGTCGGCGACACGGTGCGAAGCTTCAAGGAGATCCTCGAAGGCAAGTGGGACCACCTGCCCGAGCAGGCCTTCATGTACGTGGGCACGATCGAGGAAGCCGCACAGAAGGCGGAACAGCTCTAGTCAGATCGGGTGCTACGATAGTTCAGGCTCAATGGAGACGACTGCGTCAGCGTCTGAGGCCCCGCTGAGCGCGGACCAACAGTCTGATTCGGGGATTTACGTCTATTCGATCATCGAGTCCGCCGAACCGTATAGCTTCGGCAAAATTGGTATCGGCGGACGCGGTGACGAGGTCTACACGGTCCATTACAAGGATCTGGCGGCGGTCGTTAGTCGAACGCCGCTGGTCGTCTACGACCCGACACGCGAGAACGCGCTGGCGCACGAACACGTGAACGAGGTCATCATCGAAGACGGGTTCACGCCCGTTCCGATGAGTTTCGGCACCTTGTTCAAGACAGAGAAAGATATCGTCGAGTTCCTCGAAGATACCTACGATGCTGTGCGCGACGTGCTGGTCAAAATGAAGGGTAAGCTCGAGTTTGGCCTCAAAGTCAACTGGACTCGCGAGGAGGTTCTGGCCGAGCTCGAGCGCGACAATGAAGACATTCGTCGTCTCAAGGAAGAGATCTCCAAGAACCAGCAGTCATCGACGTATTTTGCGCGCATGCAGCTGGGTCGGCTCGTCGAGCAGGCTCTCGCCGACAGGTCAGACGCTTTTGTTCGTGACATTTATGAGCGTTTGAGAGATGCCGCGATTGCCTCTCGTTCGAACAAGCCGATCGGCGACAAGATGATCATGAACGCCGCATTTCTCGTCGAGCGGGATAAAGCCTCGATCTTCGATCAGAAAGTCCAGGAGATCGCGCAGCAGTACGACGGCAAGCTTTCGTTCCGCTATACGGGGCCGTGGCCGCCGTACAACTTCGTGACGATCCGCTTGCAGCTGGAGCGATCAGCCGTCGTCTAGACG
>JAFAPL010001075.1 GCA_019247135.1 Chloroflexota bacterium
CGCCCGCCGACGGTTACACGCTGCTCGTGAACACCAGCGCTCAGGCGTACAGCGCTGCGTTGTTGAAAAACCTGCCGTATGACCCGTTCAAGGATTTCGTCCCTGTCGCGCCGCTCAGCAGCCAGCCCTACGTACTGGTAGCGGGAAAAGTGGCTGGTATCAACACCCTCGCCGAGCTTATTGCGGCGGCGAAGGCGCAACCCGGTGCACTGACATTTGGCTCCACTGGCATAGGTACGGGCACGCACTTGGGAGTCGAGGAATTCAATCTAAAGGCGGGCATTGGGGCGGTACACGTACCCGCCGGCCAGGGCGACGCGATCGCCGACATGATCGCCACAACAGTCGCTGGACGCACCACTTACATGCTGGCGCCCATCCCGCTCGCCCTGGTCGATATCCGTGCGGACAGACTCCGCGCTCTGGGCGTGAGCACGAAAAGGCGATCGTCCTTGTGTCCTGACGTTCCAACGATCGCGGAGGCTGGAGTCTGCGATTTCGACTACCCGATCTGGTATGGAGTGTGGGCGCCGGCTGGTACCCCTGCCGGAGTGGTGGCCAAGCTAGCGAGGGACATCGCGCGCGTTTTAGCCGTGCCGGATTTGCGCGACTGGCTTGTGAAGCATGGGGCCCAGCCGATGAGCATGACGCAGCCTGAGTTCGCACGCTTCGTGGTGAGCGAGAGTGAACGCGCGGCGCGTGTCATCGAATCCGCCGGGACCAGAGCTCAATGAAGGGCATCCGTCATACAGGTCAGCATGGTGGAAGGCGAGTTCCCAAGCACTGAAAAGACATGGTGCCAAAGTTCCTTCGTTCAGTGCTCCGCTGATACGGATGCGCGGTCGTCCCCACTCTCTAGGAAGTGCGCCAGGCCCCGCGCTGTGGCCCACTTTACATGTATCTCGGCTGCACTCGTATGTCGGCATGACGCCACGTATGTTGTCCACTCGACATCTACTTACCTCACCGTTGCATGCCGCGCCCTCAGGGCAAACCCTGGCTCCGCATGTGCGGAGGGATTGGAAGCGCAGGACGTGCTACGAGTGGTTATATCGTCCGAAGTGATCAGGCAGTGCCGCCGCGGCGTCGGCCCGTTCTGCGGCGCAGTTCAGGCCAAGCGGGCTCGCCAGTTCGCGAACCGCGGTCCGTCGAGCGCTGTGCCAAGTCCTGCGCGGCGGGCCGAGGGTCAGCCAGGGCCACGGGTTCCGCAGACCATGGAGGAATGATGGAGATCTACCTGGAGACCGAGCGGCTGCTGTTGCGCCGCTTCACCGTGCACGATGTGGACAATCTTGTTCTGCTCGATGGCGACCCGGAGGTCATGCGCTACCTCAGCGGCGGCGCGCCCACCCCACGCGACGTCATCGAGCGCGAAACGCTGCCCCGCTTCTTCAGCTATTACGAGCGCGGTGACCGCTACGGCACCTGGGCGGCGATCGAGAAGACGACCGGAGCTTTCCTGGGGCGATTCATTTTTCGCCCGCTACAAGACACCAGTCCCGACGTATTCGATCTGGGCTTTCGGCTTTGCCGCGCAGCCTGGGGACAAGGCTACGCCACGGAGGGGTCACTTGCCCTCGTCCGCAAGGGCTTCACCGAACTGGGTGTGCGACGCGTGACCGCCTCGGCGCTGGCGGCCAATGTCGCATCCCGCCGGGTGATGGAGAAGGCCGGGCTCACCCGCGTGGGCACGCACCGCAGTGCGCACCCTGAGCGCTTCGGCGGCCAGGACCCAGAAGTCTTCGTCTACGCGCTAACCAGAGAGGCTTGGGAGCGGACGCAGCGCTGACGTCCTTTCATTCGGCCCCTCCACGCGCGTGAACTGCTCGGGCGCTCGCGGGCGCAGCCGACCAACATCAGACCGATTAAGCATGCGGCGCATGCATATCGAAGGACGCCCGCAGCGGAACCCAGATGCGAGACGACACGCGTATCTGCGGGCGGACGATTGACGCCTGGACTGCTGTGCGACCCCCCGGGCGGGTCCGCCGCTCTGTCGCCTGCACGATTCAGGCGGAGAGTACGTCCTAGTAAATAGAGTCGACGCCGAGCTTGTAATCGTGCAGACAGCCAATCCGGGATGCTATCTGTGCCCACCGCCTGGCGCGTCTGCCAGATGCCCGCCGCGTCGCGGAAATGGACCGTGACCTCGCCGCTCCTCGGGTCAGGACATCATTTCGGGAATTCTGTACGGTAGGAGCGTCGACTGGCTGGCGGCCAACGGCACGGTAGCGTCGACGGTTGGCGGTAGCTTCGACGGTTCGCGAGGCAGCGAGGTGGTGCGGCCTCACAAGCTTTCCGCAGTCGACGTACTCCAGCTCCGCGCCGCACGGGCGCTCGAGCACGCGATGTGGCAGTCGCTGCCGTACCTGTGATTTGCGCTGCGCGGCGCCGCAGCATTTAGCCGTCCACAAAGGCGGCCCAGACGCCCTCCGGGTGCCAGATCGCTTCCATGTCAGAGCGAGCGTGTGTTTCGTCCATGCCGAGCACATCGCGCCTATATCGATACAAAAACGCCGATACTCGGTAGTTCGCGATGCAGTGGACGTGGACGGGGACATCCTTTAGATGCGCCATGGTGGAGCAGAACTGCTCGAAATCCTGGTCGGTGGGATTCTGGAAGTCCACCGGAATGTGGATGTACATCATGCCAAGGCGGGTGACGCTCGCCGCCTCGTCCGGCAACGCTTTCTCATGAGTGTGGAGCCCCAGATTGACAATGTGGCGCACACCGAGAGCACGGATATCGGCCAGCTGCGCTTCGGTCGGCTGGCCTGACGTCGTTATCCGATCATCGACGCGACGCCAGTTATAGATCGTTTCAGGGTCGGCCATGGAACAGTTCGAGTCAAGTCTAAGAGGGTTTGAGCGAGGCCCGCCAGGCATTGAATCGGCGCACAGCAAGACCTGCACCTGCGGTCGCTGCTGGTCATCCAACGCACGGTGATCTCGGCGCGGGGTGATGGCCGCTCGACTACGACGATGGCCATACGCGACACACCCTCTCCAGCAACTCGAGCGTCTCGATGGTCACTCGATGATCTTCGCAATGGACCACCTGTTTGCAGTTCCGCGACGGCGGATTCCCGACCCGAAGAGTCACGGACACATCGCGAGGTGATCGCTGCCACCACCTCGGACTCGATCAAGAAGTGGTTGAGCAGTTCGAGTACGAGTGTCGTCAGCGCGTTTGCCACTAAATTGCGCCAGGCCTCGCTTCCAGCGCACGCCGGGTTGCGGTTCAACACCCCACGCCTATCGCTGTTGGCAACGGGGCCCGACGATATAGTTGCATCGCGTGTCCGATCAACGTCATGTCGATCCGCCGTACTTCGCCTGCCTGGCGGGTCTGACGAGTACGCGCACGCCCCGATGGACGAGGACCTGCGGCGCCTGCGACTGATGACCACGGTCGGCTCGCCAGGCAGGCTCGTGGCAGCTCCCTAGGTACGAGGCGGCCCGCGCATGCCGAGTGAAGCAGCCGCAAGTAAGGTAGCTTGGCGCTGATGTCGGATCGGTTCGAGATCGACGTCGATCGGATCAAAGGCGTCGTGCGCGACCTCGCGAACGGGTCGAGCGAGTTGGACCGGCTCGAGCAGCAGATGGGTCGTATAGAGGCCACGGCCACGGCTGCAGGCCCAGCGGCGCAGTGAGCCGTCGGGTAGATCCGGAGCGCACGGCAAGGGGTCCGTGGCGTGGCACGGCAGCTTGGCGAACTGCAGTCCGACGTCGCAGGCGCCTGCAGCTGCTCGACTGCCAGTACCAGTCGATGTACATGACCGCGCTCGCCCCGAGCCTCCCGCCGCCGCCACCTACCGACCAGCGAGCGAGCTGGTGGGACAGCCTGAGCGAGGACCAACGACAGCTGTACCTGAGCACATACCCGGCCGATGTCGCATATCTGGCGACCCCGGATGAGCTGCACGAGGCAGGCTACAGCTCGCTACAGGATGTCTACTTCAGGCAGGCATTCATCGACGCCGGGATCGATCCGAACAGCTGGGATCCGTCGAAAGGCCTGAAAGCGAACGATGCCAACGTCCAGGCGGTACGCGTTTTACCAGTCGTTATGGGACGCGAACCATGATCTGCAGTGGGCGGGCATGGCCAAGCTGGCAGGCGCACTCGTGTACGCGAGCGTCCGCGACTTTTACGTGCTGAGCCAGCTGCCGCGGGACCAACTGGTCCAGCTTGCAGCAGCGGGCAGTCCGCTCGCGGCGTTTGCACTCCAGTACGGCCCGCAGCAGGTCACGTATTTCGAGACGAGCTCCTGCGCATGCAGCAGAGCATCTTCATGGACTTGGCCTGGCAACATGCCGCGTATATGCATGGCGGTTTGCAGGCAATGACGGCGCTGGCCAACACCGGGGCGCTGGAGCCGAACATGTTCGCTGCCTGGCAGCAGATTGCGTCAGGCGACCCGAGTCTGGTGGCCGCGGGGAACACGGCGTTGCTCTACCGCAAGCAGCATGACATCCTGGATCCCCAATACGCGGACATCCGCACCCACAATGGTCCGGAAGGGCGAATATTCACCGATGTTCTGTCCGAAAACACGGCATCGCCACTGCCTTCCGGCGCACCTTTTCGCGATGTCGTCTGCAATCACTTCGACGTGCCGATTGGGAATGCCAACGTGGGCATCGACACTGCTGATGTGACAGTGTTCGACGATCGGTGGAAGTGGATCACGGGCGACATGATGCCGTG
>JAFAPL010000294.1 GCA_019247135.1 Chloroflexota bacterium
CCGCGAAGGCACCGCCGAGCTGCTGGAGCGCGGCGGCGGCGTGCGCGTGATCGGCCAGGCAGCTGACGGACCCGAAGCGGTCCGCCTCGCCGAACAACTCCAGCCCGACGTCCTCCTGCTCGATGTGGCCATGCCCGGCCTGGACGGTCTGGAGGTCACGCGGCGCGTCCGCGCGGCGTCTCCGCGGACTGCCGTCGTGGCACTCAGCGCCCACGATGAGGAGCCTTATGTCCTGGCCATGCTGGAGGCCGGCGCGAGCGGTTACCTGAGCAAATCCAGCCGCGGCCACGAGGTCGTACAGGCCGTCCGCTCCGCGGCCGCGGGCGAAACCGTGTTTTCAGCGGAGATCGCGAGCACCGTCACCCGTCGTGCACTCAACCGCGCCACCGACTCCACCCCGCTCACGTCGCGAGAACTGGATGTCCTGCGCGCCGCCGCCCGCGGGCTGCCCAACAAGCACATTGCGCTGGAGCTCGGGATGAGCAGCCGCACGGTCCAGACGCACTTGACACGGATTTTCGCCAAGCTGGGCGTGGCCTCACGCACGGAAGCCGTCCTCGTCGCGATGCGCCAGGGCCTGGTCCGCCCCGATCTCCACGCACCTTGACCCTCAAACCTGAGCCAGGGCGGCTGAATCCGAACGGACGGCTGCGCGAACTAAACCGCTTTCGCCATGGCAATCTCAATCCACCTCCCGCACGCTCAGCGCGAGGCGATTTCATTGCACAACAACGATTCCTCTGAAGGTCAGGGCCAAGATCGACATCCAGACCCCTCTGCCGAGCTCGACGCGCTCGCGCCGCGTTTCGAAGCGCTCGGGCTGAGCGAGATCGCGGCGCGCTTGCGTGCGCTGAGCGAGCCGGCTGCGCCCGTCGAGGCTGCGCCGGTCGAGGCTCCGCCCTTCCCCGCCGCGCCCGAGGAGCTCGGCCCCGCCGACCTGCTGACGATCGAGGCGGCTGCGGCCGCGCTCGGCCTGCACTCGGCGTCTGTGGTCAGGACACTCGCCGACATGGGCAAGTTGCAGGCGTACTGGAACGGAAATGACGTGCTCCTCAGCCGCGAGTCGGTAGAGTCGTACGCATGCTCGCCGATCGCGACCACCCAGCGCCGCCTCGAAGAGCAATTGCTCGCAATCCTCGAGACCGCCGCCGATCTCTAGTCCAGGCTCAGCTCGCACACCTTGCTGCCGCCGCGGCCATCACTCCTCTGGCCGCCGGTAGGCTGCGCGACTGCAACTTTAAGAAAGATTTAGCAGTTTGTTCTACCGCGTGACGCCCTACGTGACGCTTCAGGTGACGCTTTGAAATTACGCTTGCTGTCGGAGCGCAAGCGGGGGGCGACAGTGAGCTCGTGAGGATCTCTGGCACGCAGGCTGCGGCGTTCACTGGCATCAACAGGAGGGTTGCAATCAATGACAATGTCGTCCGGCACACAGAGCAGCTCGTCGCAGAACATCGGCTCGCCGATCAGCAACCAGTGCTACAACGTCATTTCCGCCCTTCAGGCCAAACTGGAAGGCCTCGAGGCGTACCGCAAGTACGCGCAGAGCGATTCCAACCAGCAGATCTGGCAGCAGCTGACACAGCTCGATACCCAGGCGGTCCAGGTGCTGACCCAGCAGCTCGAGCAGATGGCTCAGAGTGGGCAGTTGCGCATGAACCAGCCGGGCCAGACGACCGGCCGCCCATAGCCTTCACCACTGGGGCGCTTCGCTCGAAGCGCCCCTTCCTCTTAATAAGCAGCCGTCGGCCATGACCGAAACGGCTGACGTCGTGATCGTCGGTGGCGGCGTCGTCGGCGCGAGCACCGCGTTTCATCTTGCCTCGCGGGGCATCAAACGCGTGATCGTGTGCGAACGCCACTGGCCCGCCGCCGGTGCCACTGGGAAATCCGGCGCGCTCGTTCGAATGCATTACACGAACGAGCCCGAGGCCCGCCTCGCGCACGCCAGTCTCCAGTACTTCCAGCACTGGTCGGACATGGTCGGCCACGGCGACTGCGGCTTCTTGAAGTGCGGCATGCTGCGATTGGTCGCGCCGGAAAGCGTCGAGAAGCTCAAGGCCAACCTCGACAGGCTGGAACGCATCGGAGTCAACACCGAGCTGATCGGCCCCTCGCAGGTGCGCGAGCTCGCGCCAGCCTGGAACGTGGACGACGTGGTCGCCGCCGGCTGGGAGCCCGACTCCGGTTGCGCCGACCCGGTCGCCACCACGCACGGGTTCCTGCAGGCGGCCCGAGCACTCGGCGCCGACGTGCGTCTTCACACCGAGGTTCGTGCGGTCGACGTGGCCAGTGGCCGCATCACTGGCGTTCAGACCGAGCGCGATCGCATCGAAACCGGGACCGTCGTCATGGCGGGTGGAGTCTGGGCCGTGCCGCTGTTGCGCGAGTTGGGTGTCAGCGTCGCCCTCGCTCCAGTGCGCGTCCAGGTGGCGCTGTTTCGTCGTCCGCCAGACCTGGGCGGACCGCATCCCGTCTGCATCGACGGCATCAACGACTTGTGGCTGCGCCCCGAGGGCCCGAACTGGAGCAGCACGCTCGTCGGCGCGGCGAGCAGACGCCAGCACCTCGATGACCCCGACACGCTGGACGAAGGCGTCGACGGGCCATATGTCGTGCGCGCTCGCGAAGAGCTCGCGAAACGCATACCCGCGATGGCGGACTCGCCGATGCGGGGCGGCTGGGCCGGGGCGATCACGCTCACCGAAGACGGGAAACCCATCCTGGGTCGGCATCCCGACGTCGATGGTCTGTTCGTCTTTACCGGCGATAGCGGGAGCAGCTTCAAAACTGCTCCCGCTATTGGTCGCGTCTTTGCCGAGTGGATCGCGGACGGCTACCCCAGCTTGCTGGACCCGCGTCCCTTCCGCATTCAACGGTTCGCGGAGGCCGACCCGCTCGTGGGTGAGCACGAATACGGCGACCGCGACACGGAATTCAGCCGCGCTCGGACGGTTATGCTCGGCTGAACGGAGCCAGGCGCGTGCGACCGTAGGCCACGAATGCGGCGAGCACGCCGACGCATGCCGGAATCGAAGTCATGACCACGTCGGGCGCGATCAAGATCGGCGTGAGGATCGTCGCGCAGATCATCAACACGACCAGGCAGGCCGCCGCGAGCGGCGTCAGCTCGGTGCGAATCCGCAGCAGGCCCGGCAGGATCAGTCCGAGCGCGCCGGCGACTTCGCAAACGCCGATGAACCGAACGAGGAGTATGGGCAGCGGCGTTTGCGCCTCGAGCATGTCGGCCGGCATCAGCAATTTCATGCTCCCGGACGCGAGGAAAACGAGGGCGACGACTGCCTGAAGGGTCCACAGCGCAACGCTCAGCTTGCGCGAGGCTCGCGCTCGGCTGGCCTGCTTCGACTCGAGCGCGATGGCCGCTGACTGGTGCCGACGAACGTACATGGTTGCCATGGGATTGGTGTCTCCTTGCGCCTTTCACTCAGTTCGTCGAACCAGCACCCCCGAAATCGACATGCTGCCGGCACAATTTCTGGAAGAGTGTTGCCTCGGTTCGTCGTCCAGTTGCATGACGCGACACGCCTGCATTACGACCTGCGCCTGCAGGTCGGCGACGTCATGCGCTCGTGGGCGGTGCCACGTGGGCCGTCACTTGATCCGGCCGCGCGGCGACTGGCCGTGCAAGTTGAAGACCACAGCCTGGCGAGCGGCGAGTTCGAAGGCGTTCACGAGGGGCACGCCCGCGGGACTGGCGCGGTGATCATCTGGGACGAGGGCGTCATCGAAACCCTGCGCGACTCAGGCGACCACATCTCGTTCGTGCTGCGCGGTCACAAACTGAATGGTCGATTCGGACTGACGCACACCGGCGGGAAACAGTGGGTGCTGGTCAAGGCGGACGACGACGAGGCGGTGCGTGGCTCGGACATCGTGGCCGAGCAGCCACGCAGCGTCCGCAGCGGCCGGACCTGGCAAGACCTCGCGCGGCGGGACTACAACCGGTAGAGCCGTCTGGCGTTACCGCCCAGAATTGCGCCGGCGGCGGAGTACGCCTCCGGTCGCGAACAGAAGCCTTGTCCGACCAGGTCTTGCAGGACTCCACTCAGGGCGGACTTGAAACGCCGCGCACCGATCCACAACGCTTCTGGAATCGACCCGTCGGCCCCGTACAGAACCTTCGCGTACGGGCACACCTCCAGTACTTCGCGAATTCTCTGCCCGACATTCGGCATGCCAAACAGGGCGCCCTCGGACAGGTCCAGGTACACGTTGGGCAGAATGGCCACCATCGCGGCCGCTTCGCCAACCCACGGCCAACCGCCATGGACGAGCACCACCTTATTTCTACGAAAGCGCTCACTGTGCAGCAGGGGGTACAGTTGTGCAGGATTCGCGCGGTGGTACACGATATCCGGATCTCCCACCGCCGCATGGATGTGAAGCCACAGTCCGCGTTCGCGCGCGAGGTCCATGGTCCTGCACAGCAGAAAGTCCCGAAAAGGCTTCTGAGCGGACTCCGTTTCGAGCAGTGTCGCCTCGTAGTTCTGTCGCGCGACATCCTCTGACACCGGCTGGATGTCGAGCCCGGTGCGATACGCGATGACCGATTTGAACGCAATCGCTCCGTCTGCAACGGCGTCTTCGAGCGCATTATCGTAGCGTGCGAGAAACGTCGTCCACGGCGGTCGCTCCGGCAGCAGATCACGGATGAAGTTGTCGGACCGTGCCACACGACGCAGCTCTACCGGAGCAATTGCTCCCAATTCGTCGAGCGTAATGCGCGGTAGCGCGCCACCCTCGTCGACCAGGAGCGTTTCGATTTTCGCGTCGTCGAAAAGCCGGCCGGTCCAGCCGCGATAATCTGCTGTCGCAGCAGCATTGCGCGCGTCAGTTATGGTCGCCCAGTCGTCGTCGTGCACGCCGAGAAAACGCCCGAGCTCGCTGAGAAAATACTGCACACCCAGCGTCGTCCTGCGAAACAAATGCAGATCTGGCTCCAGTTCGTCCACGGGCAAGAACGGCTGCCGCACGCTGATAATCACTTCGTCTGAAAATGCAACCGCGCCTGCCAGCTGATCCGGAGTGAGATGTTGCGTCGCCGGCCGCCACGGGTGCACGTGATTGTCGACTACGGCGATGTCTGAGAGGTCGATCATTTCCTGCTGGCCAGGGTACAGCGAATGCGCGAGCGACACGATGGCTGCACGCAGCGACGACGGCGCGCGCTCCGGCGCATAATGGCCGGCGTGCCAGCCGAGACACCCACCATCGTAGCGACCAGCATAGGATTTCCTTCACGTCAGCGCGGTGCGACCGACCTTCGAGCCGGGCCCGTCTTCCGCCTGGCGACGGACCTCGCCCGACCGCGCAGCACACCCCGCATGTGTTTGTTGATGACGGCCACTGGTGACGCCGCCGAGAGCCTCGCCACGGCATATACGGCGCTTGCGCACATGGACATGTTCGTCTCTCACCTGAGCCTTTTTTCGATGCCGAACGTCCCGGACGTGCGCGCCCACCTCCTCGGCCAAGATGTGATCTGGGTGGGCGGCGGGAGCGTCGCCAACTTGCTGGCGGTCTGGCGGACGCACAATCTCGAGTCTGTCCTGTACGAATGCTGGCAAGCTGGTGTAGTCCTCGGCGGAGTTTCCGCCGGCTCACTGTGCTGGCATGTCGGCGGGACAACCGACTCCTTCGGTCCACAGCTGCGGCCGATCACCAACGGCCTCGGTTGGCTGCCATACGCCAACGGAGTCCATTATGACTCGGAGCTACAACGCCGACCGTTACTCCAATCGCTCGTCGCCGAAGGTCGACTGCCCACGGCGTACGCAACCGACGATGGAGTCGGCTTGATCTATCGCGGCACGGAAATGACCGAAGCGGTCACACAAGTAGCGGGCAAATGCGCCTATCTGGTGGAGCGCACCGACGACGGCCACGTCCGCGAGTCGGAGATTACTCCGCGCCTGCTCGAGTGAGCCAGCATCCTGAAACAGCTCAGACGCTGAGCGGGTCTCCGCTGGTCGTGAGCGGCTGAAGCTCAGCCGGCAGGTTTGAATGGTCGTCTGCGCTGACAACGGCCGGAGTGACCGGGCTCGGTCCGACTTTGTCCAGCGTGCTCTGGCCGACGCCGCCAGGCGTCAGCAGTAACTGCAGGAACGCGATCGCGTTTTCTCGGTTCGGGGCCGAGTTCATGATCGTCAGCCCCCACGCGACGCGTGAGCCCTGGACGTCCACCGGCGGATCGCCGAGAGCCAGCCCCGGCATCGTGACGACTGCCTGCTTGTAGAGCGCGTTCTTGGCGGAGTTGGACATGTCGACGTCATCCGGCAAGTACGCGTAGCGATAGTCCGGATTGGACTGGGCGGTGGCCGCTGCGCTGTGCTCGTAAATGAACTGGAAATCGTACTGCTTGCCAATAGCAAACGCGTTAGCCGGTGCGGTTGCCGGGGTGGCCACGTAGTGCCCGAGCAAGTTGTTGTACAGATTCGGCATGTCATAGTGCATCTGCGTCAACTGGAACATCAGGTGTGAGCGATAGCCGCTGGGGTCCAGAAACGGATGCGAGCCACCGATGACAATACCCTGACCGAGCAGCACCTGGTACCAGTTGTCATTCACCGTGGGAATCGCGTTCGGCGGGTTGAACGCGTCGGCATTCGCGTCGATGAACGGTGGCAGATTCTTTGCGGCGACGCCGCTGGCGGTGTAGGCCAGGACCATGCGTCCCTTCGCAAAGATGATGTTGTAGTTGGCTGCACCGGCTGGTTTGAGAAAATTGTCGATATCCACGTAATCGGCGCTGGCGACGATGTCGGCTGACTTACCACCGGCCGTCACCTGACGGACCAGGTCGACAGAGCCGCCCGTCACGTCCGAGACCTGCACGCCGGTCTGGCAGGTGAAGGCCTGCTCGACGGGGGTGAAGGCGGCACTCAGACTGCCCGCGTGATAGACGATCAACTGTTGACTGGTGGACGGCACGCAGTTGGCCTGCGCGGCGCCGACGGGCGCGACAATCGCGCCGGTCGCGACCATCGCGAGCGAAGCGAGCACCGCGACCATCGCGAAGATCGCGACGCGCAGCACGCCAGAAGAAACCAAGCGCATGAACGCGCCTCCCTCGAGCAGTCTGACCGAGTATGTCCCAGGGACATTACCACATGCGACCGCGACTCCGAACCTGGACAATGATCTATTGACGCAGGTACATTAGTACTAACGCCAACGATGCACGACACGAGCGCGGTTGCCATCAGCCTCCTCCAGCAAGGTGACCTCGACGGCGCCCAGGCGCTGTTCGAATTCGGCCTGCACCAGAACCAGGCCCGCCTCGGCGAACACCATCCGGCGCTCGCCAACGACTTCGCCAATCTTGGCAATCTGCTCGCCGAGCGAGGCAACTTCGGCGACGCGGTGCCGATGCTGTGGCGCGCTCATGCGCTGCATGAAAAAGCTCTTGGCGCTGCACATCCGGAAGTGGCCGTCGACCTGGGCAACATTGGCCTGGTGCTCGTGGAAATGCGCGACTACCCGGGCGCGCGCGGCCCTTTCGAACGCGCGCTGCGGATCCAACTGGCCGCATTCGGTCCCGATCACCCACACGTGGCCACGGCATTGGCGAACCTGGCCACTCTCGAGCGATGCGAAGGCCATGCGGACCTGGCGCGGACCTTGTTGGAGCGTGCGCTCGCTATCTTTACGGCACGTCTGGGAGAGCAGAACTCCGCGACACGCATCGTGCGTGGAGCACTCCAGGGCATCGACGCGTCTCGCTGACCATGCCGCGCTCGTCAGCCGGCCAGAAGGACCTCGGTAGCCTTGACGATGGCAGTGACCTGGCTGCCCTCGCGTAGATTGAGTCGCTCGACGGAACCATTGGTGATCACCGAAACGATTTCCTGGCCGTTGCCGATGTCAACTGTGACTTCGGCCACCACACCACCCCGGACGATGCGCGTGACGCGACCCTTGAACTGATTGCGGGCACTCAACTCCATGCTCGAGATGGTAGCCGTGGTGTGTTTGTGGGCGCTACATTGATACGCATGTTCCTCGCCCGCAGACTTGGCGTTTTCCTGCTGCTCGGGTTGTTCGCACTCGCCGCGTGCGCGGCACCCAGCAGCGCACCCGCGCCGACCACCGCACCTGCCGCGCCGACCACCGCACCTGCGGCCCCGACCTCCGCACCGCCGGCGCCGACGACCGCACCTGCGGCCCCGACCTCCGCACCGTCCGCGCCGACGGTTGCCGCTGCCGCAAAACCGGCGGCCGCACAAGTCTCGGGCGAGATCGTCGTTTTCGCCGCCTCCTCGCTGACCGACGTGTTCCAGGACATGGCAACTGCCTTCCAGCAGGCCAACCCGAACGCCAAGCTCACCTTCAACTTCGGCGCGTCCAGCCAGCTCGCGACCCAGCTCGCCCAGGGCGCCAAAGCCGACGTGTTCGCCAGCGCCGATCAGACCCAGATGGACAACGCGAAGAAAGCCGATGCCATCGCCGGCCAGGACCAGGTGTTCGCGCGCAACCGGCTCGTGTTGATCACGCCGAAGGACAACCCGGCGCACATCAATGCGGTGAACGACCTGGCCAACTCAGGCGTGAAGTTCGTCACCGCTCAGCCGAGCGTGCCCATCGGCCAGTACGCCGCTCAGATGCTCGACAAAGCTTCCTCAGACCCGAGTTTTGGCTCGGGCTTCAAAGACAGGGTCACCGCCAACACGGTCTCGCAGGAAGACAACGTCCGCCAGGTGGTCAGCAAAGTCCAGCTCGGCGAGGCCGACGCGGCCGTGG
>JAFAPL010000422.1 GCA_019247135.1 Chloroflexota bacterium
GAACTCGGGGAGGCGCACGTCCACAGTCTCTCGACGGCCTACAGATCCGCGAAAATGTACACAGCCGGTGCCGCCGCCATAGTTCGCCTGGCACTGCCTGACAGCCAGCGGGATCACGTGGACCCGCTCAATCGCGCCTGGGCCGCAACTCCGGATATGCACGGCGCGTCGATTGCACTTGCACTCTAGAGACGGCGCTTTGGTCCAAGCGGCTTGCGAATGCGGCCACCATTGACGTGGTCGTCACCGGTCCCGACTCACCAGATGCGCCCGTCCGCCTAACCTCCGAGGTCGTGCGGGACCTGATCGGCCGCGCCAATCACCGCGTCACCCTTGTTAGCTATGCCGCTTACCAGATGCCCTCGATCATTGCCGCCCTCCAGGGCGCCGCGGCGCGCGGCGTGCGCATCGACCTCATCCTCGAATCCCCTGAACACCTCGCCGGTGGCGGCGGCGCGGGATGTACCGAACCTACCAGTGGCCAACTGACCAACGCGAGCCGCCCGACGCGAGACTCCACGCAAAGGCCAATGGATCAAGATTACATGTGGCTGACCGCAGCGATTACCGATTGTCGGTGGTCGAACCCCTGACCAACGACTCGAGAGCCGCCGGCGCCGTAGCGGTGACGTTGGAGGTGCCGACTTTTGGCATCAGCTCGCTTCCGACACCACATGCCGGCGCGGACCTTCGCATTGTGGTGGGCCAGGACTCGAGTTCCACCGGCTGCATCATTTTGAACTTCAGGTGTGGGTTGTTGGGTGGTGAGCGAGAACCGCCGCCAACGGTGTGTGGCCGTAAGGGTGGACGGGAGCATGGGGGCGCTCAGTGCGGCAGGCGCGCGCGCAGCGTTGATGCCAGGTCATTACGGAAAAAGACGTTGCGCAGCACGGTATCGGTTGCGTCGGCGGGGTGTAGTCCGACTGGAGGAGGGCGTACACCGCGGCCGCGTAGTCGCGTGGCTCGGGCAGCGAGAAAAACCACGGGATGTGCTTGTCCGAGATGAACACGATCACCGGCGGGCGGTGGGTCTTCAGGTCCCGGAGCAGCGCCTCGGCAATCGACGGGGAATCCGCCAACCAGGGCTGATAGTAGGCGTACGTCGACGCCGGACGGCGATCTGCCTGCAAATACACGAGGGGCTCGTTGGGTGCGGCCCAGATGACGTCCTGCGGCTCGGTGGTGGCCTGCACCACGGCTCCATACGGCGAGTCCAGGTCGACACCACGCGGCTGCTGACGAGAGAAGCCCGCGATGTCGCGATAGAAAAGGAGGGCGAGGGCAGTGTGGGCGAGTGCCACGATGGCGGCGGTGAGGGTACGGAGGGTCGGAGAACTCCAGTTGCTGCGCGGAGTTGTACCCACCGCCTTGAGATCCGCGAGGCGGTAGATCTGGCGGTGCTGCACGCGCCCGCCGACGCGGAAGAACGTGCTCGGACCGCCGGGGGCGCCGAACGGCGCGGCCAGGCCTATCGCAATCCGGCGCTGACCGCCAAAATCGCCGCGACGCTCCAGGTGCTGACCCACGGACGGTTCATCCTGGGATTGGGCGCCGGAGACGCCGAAGCCGAGCACCGCGCGTACGGCTTCCCGTTCCCGGGAGCAAGCAGGCGCGTGGAGCAACTCGACGAGGCGGCCGCCATCGTGCGGCTGCTCTGGACGAGGGATGCGGCAACCTTCCAGGGCAAGCATTACCGCGTCGAGCAGGCAGTGTGCTTGCCGCGACCGGCGCCGCCACCAGCCCTGATGATTGGTGGCGCGGGCGAGCGACGCACCCTGCGCGTGGTCGCGCGGCATGCCGAGTGGGTGGAACTGCGACTACTACAGTCCAGAAGAGTACGCGCGGAAGCTCGGCGTGCTACGCGGACACTTCCGTGCGATCGGGCGCGACCCCGCCGCGCTCGTACCCACCTGCTACATGGGGGTCACCGTCGCGTACGACCCCCAGCGGCTCGTGCGCCGCCGGTTCACGGGCCCTCGCGGGGAGGGCGCGTGGTCAGTGGCACGCCCGACGAGGTCACCCGCCAGTTGGGAGGCATTCAGCGCGGCGGGCGTCAGGCGTATGCCACCCAACTTCCTGGACTACCTGCGCACGGACAGCTTCGACCTGTTCGTGGACAGGGTGCTCCCGCGCTTTGGCACCGCGGCCACATGAGCAGGCCCTAGCCGCGCAGGCCGCCACGTCCGTTCGAGGCAAGGACGAACCTCGCGCTGAGCCCGTCTGCGTCGAGGGCGAGATGGAACGGGCGGCAGTGCCGCCCGCCCTCCAATGGGCCTGGTACACCCAGACGGAGAATCTCCGGGAGTTCTGTCCGAGGGTCCAAGGAGCACAGCCCACTTGGAAATTCCCCCGTGAACTGCCGCCGGAGGGGACTAGCGCGTATCGACCTCGGACACGCGGCCAGCCGCGATGGTTGTCTGTCGCGGCGGGTCGCACCACACCTGGTACTCGCCCGCGGGCAGCTCCGCGTAGACCGCTGCAAAGACGCTCTGGCCGTTGACCAACCGTTCCAGGACGGCCGCGTGCGTACGCGCTGCCGTGTTGGTGGTGGGGCTCACCTCGATCTCCTGGCCGTGCCGGTCGGGCCGTGTATACAGGACCAGCGCCCCGACGTCGTCGCCGCCGATGTCGAGGACGACTGGCTCGGGATGCTGCCGCGTCCAGTAGCTGGCCTCGTGGTGCGAGTGACTCATGCGCCGGACGGCCTCACTCCGCCGCCGTAATGAAAACCGTCGCGAGGCGCGCCGAGATACGGGAACGTGTTCAGGTAGCGGTCGCCATCCGGGTCCGGGTCGACCCCCTGGGTCACGGCGCCGACTGCCGCATCGGGCTTGTAGGACGGGTCTACCAGTGGCAGCGTGGCGCCGGCGACGGCCTTCAGCTCTATGGTCACGACGTCGTCTTTGACGCGCCGACCATTCGGGTAGCCTGCGATATCGCCGCCCAGCAAGCCGAGCAGGCTGGGGTTGTTCGATGGCGGAACGGCCATGTTCAGGCGCAGCAAGTCGGCCAACGTATTGCCAGTGTAGTTGCCTGGGAAGCCGGGCACTACGCCGGCCGGGATGCCGGTCAGCAGGATGGCCTCCAGGTCGGCCCGCGACCCCGAGTAGCCGGCCAGGTTTGGAAAGACGCCCGGGTACAGCACCGGCAGCAACCGCGCCAGCTCCGGGTGCTCCACGTACTGGGCGAACTTCGCGTCCTCGGTCGGGCGCGTGGCGTTCCAGTAATCCTTGCGAGGCATCGGCACGATGACCTCGTTGAACAACGGATTGCCCAGACGCGACACCTGCACCCACGGGCCCGACTCGGCGTCGCGCCCCTCATGGTCCACCAGGATGCGTGCCTTGCGACGGTGGGCCGCCGTGTAGACGCCGATCACCGCACGCGCATCAGTTGCCGACGTCGGCCGCGACCCATCACGTGTCAGCAGGGTGATCGGAATTTGTAGCGCGAGGGTATGCACGCTGAAGTTCTGGATGGCGTCCACACCCATGGTGGCTGCCATCGGGATCAGGTGCAGGTTCTGCACGGGTCGGAGCGCGCCCAGGTCGAAGATGGAACCCAGGTCGACATAGAAGCCGTCGCGTCGCTGGCCAGCGAAGACCTTCTGGCCGTCGGCCAGGTCGTGGATGGCGGCCTGGGCCAGAGCCGGGTAATTGGGCGTCGAGCGCGGCCCGATGTTGCAGGGCGGCGAGGCCAGGTGCTGACCCAGCACTTTCTCGGTCTTGCGCGCGCCGTGGTAGTCAGTGCGAGTGACGGTGAAGAACTGGCGTCGGTTCCAGTTCGGGTCGTCCAGAGACGTGATCGGGCCGGTGTTGTAGAGGAACGTGTTCGGATTGCGGATCTCGGTCTGGAACTCGAAGCTGTAGATGATGTCGGGTTCGCCGTCGTCGTCGTTGTCGACCAGGACCTGGTACAGGACGTCGTCCCCGAACTCGTAGAAGTTGGGCCCGCCAGCCGGGTATTCCAGCGGCACGTAGTTGGCCAGGATAGTGACCGTGTCGGTTCGGTCCGGACTGATGAACGCGTACAGATCGGTGCTGTCGGCCACAGGGTCCTTGGAGATTTCCGGAGCCTCGCGATGTGACGACATGCTTACGCTCCAGCGTGCGACACGGACGTCGCGGTCTTGATCAAACGGCTGACTAGCTCAGGATCGCGATACACCAGCTCGTGCGTGCCGACCATCATCGACACTTCGGCGGTGGCTACATCACGCAAGTGGACGATCATCGGCCCGTCCAGCGAGATGCTGTCCAACGCGGCGCCGCTCGGCGCGGTCTGCCAGGCCGTGTCGGGCGGAGCGGCGGTGCCGGGCGCCGTCGCCGGGTCGGAGCCAGGCTGGCGCGTCAGCAACTGGTGCAGGCCGAGGCCACCAACCACGCCAGCCCCGGTCATAACCGAAGCCTGGCCCAGGAACCCGCGACGAGTGAGATCAGTCATCGGCGTTGTCTCCTCTGTGAGTCAGTGGACCAGTGCGCTCACATGGTCCCCTAATGCATACGTCGACCAAGGCAGACTGGATCAAACGCCGTCGAAGCCCAACCGAACAGCCAGCGCGACACGTGCCGACGCTGGCTGCACGCGCCTGGCGGGAAGACCCGCTAGCTCACGACGCGGGCTGATACGCGAAATACACGACACCGTTGGCGTTCGTTGTCGTTCACCACGACTATTAGGCTCTCCCGCAGTCCCGGTGAATGGAGCCGATCGTGCAGCTGACGTGCCGCAACGATGGCGGCGCGTTAGGCAGCCCTGACGACGCGATGGCGAAGCAGCCGGGTCGATGCGCGGCCGTAGCCTGCAGTTTGAACAGCTTTATATAGGATGGACCCCGGACCTGGGCTCCGGGGTGCGCATGTCCGGCTGGCCTATCTGATCGGGGCAGCGTTGGATGAAGAGCCCTTGGACGAGGGCTAGACGCTTACGGAGAGCGGTCACGGCGACGTTGCGGCGGTCCTTGGTGCGGTGTTTCGCCAAGGTGGCGATCAGATCGCAGGCGACGAGTTTCAATTGAGCAGTGCGTCTTCTGTAGCAACCTCCGCCAGTTCTTTGAGACGTGCGTCGCTCAGACCAGCTGGGTTGGTCAGGAACTCTACGTTGGGTGGGACCGGCGGCGGGATCTGCTTCGCTGCTTCCAGTGCGCGCGCAGCCGTTTCGTGCTGGCCTTCGTTGAGTAGCTGCTGAACCTCAGTCATCGGGATTTCGGCGGTGACCCTAAGCAAATTCGGATCACCGCGCACCAATTTCGCGCGTTCGCCGCCGATGAACAAACCGCAACGCGAGCAATCCATCCGATGCGGGCACGTGTGGTGAGCCGGCAGTCCACAGAAGTGAGGCGCACCATCCGCATCGTAGCCAAGGAACCAACGCACCGATGGAGCGCCTTGTGCGGCCGCATGCGGATCATAGAGGCGCCCTCGATGACGGTCGAAAGCGTGTCCGCGCGGGCAACTCGGCGGTGCAGGTGGATCGGATTCCGTCGAGCGTATTTCTTGATGGTCTGGGTGTTCTTGTGAATGGCGTATGCCGCCAGGTCCTCGAGTTCCAGTCCACAAGCGTGCAGCATCGAGATTCGAGCACTGCGACCGCGGTGCGCCGTGTATGCGCCTTCGGCGTCGCGTGGATCCACACCCGCTTTGTGGCAGAGGAGCGTGATCAAGCGCCGGTTCCGGAAGGTGATGCCCATGCCTTTACCGCGGTGAACAAACAGCAGTTGAGCAAATTCACGATCCTTCTGGTCGTAGAGGGCTGATCGCATCTGCCCGCGTTCGGCTTGCCAACGGGCGACCGCGTCGGTGGTGTACTTCGGTATCCAGATCCAGCCAGGCCCGCCGTATTTTGACGAGGGGATGTGCAGGTAGGAGACCTTGGCACCGCGCTCCTCGCCGACGACGTCACCGCCCGGTGGCAAACGGTCGCCGGCTTCATCACTCATCTCGCGATTCCGCCGAGCGGGCGGTCGCGCGTGTGCAAGCCAATTCTGAGCTTCCGTCCACGACGACCCAGATCGTGCGGCGACCGCGACTGCTCTCGATATCCACCTCGGCGGTGGAGTCCAGCACTCGGAGTGTTTAAGCATCCAGATCGGGCATGCAACACCTCAGGCGCACACAGGTCATCGGCAGACCACCGGTTGAACTTGAGATTCTGCTGATCCGCGAGCTCGGCACGCAGTTGATACCAGCGCCGCGCCCATTCCGCCGGATCGCGCAACACCTGCTCCGGATGCGCGCGACTGCGCGCAACGAAGCCAGCTGGAGCAAAAGCGGGCCGACCGGTTGGCTGACCCACCGGTTGATAGCGCAGATCCATGCTGATGCGCACCTCGTCATCGGTGCGATTGTTGAGCGAGCAATGCATGGTCCGCTGCGTCATCAGCAGGACGCTCCCGGCGCGCAT
>JAFAPL010000465.1 GCA_019247135.1 Chloroflexota bacterium
GGCAGCGGCCCGAGCGCGCGCGCCAGAGCGGCGTCGTAGGCGTCGCGGTGGCTTTCGTCACGGCTGGCCAGCTCCGCACGTTCCGCCACGACCTCCACGTCCGCGAGTCCCAGCTGGCTGACGGTCTCGCGCAGAAACGTTGCTTTCTTGCCCACGGACTCGACCAGGGTCACGCGAAGCATTGGAAACGCGATCTTCAGCGGCAGGCCGGGCATGCCACCGCCGCTGCCTACGTCGACGATCTTGAGTGGCTCGCTCGCATGAAGTCGGTCGAGCAAGGGCACGGCCGCCGAGAGCGAATCGAGGAAGTGACGTGTTTCGATCTCAGCCGGGTCGGTGATGCTGGTCAGATTCGCGCGCTTGTTGCCTTCGCGGAGTGCGGCGCCGAGCTGATCCAGGCAGGCGAGCTGGGCGTCACTGAGACCGATTCCGAGCTGACGTGCGCCATCGACCAGCGCACTCACACCGCCGTACTCGGACCCGAACTCAACCTGAATACGCGGAAGCTGCCGAGACCCATCCGTATAATTTAGGTGACGCGGAGGTTGCAGCCATAACGGAAGTCGATACGATGCGCCTGGGCCAGGCAGCGGCGCGCTATCTCGGGAATTTGCCGGCCGATCAGCGTGATCTGGCGGCGAGTGAGATCAATCGGTTCGTACGGCACATGAGCCCCGAGCGGCCAGTCGCCCAGATCAGGAAGCTCGATGTCGAACGCTATCAGCAATACCTCGCGGACACCGTAGGCGACGCGGCGACACGCGTCGAAGCGCTCAAAGCATTCCTGTCGGACCTCAAATCCAAGAAATACACGGACACGAACCTCGGTGCTGGACTGCGCGTCCGCCGCAAGGGCGGCTCCGCCCAGGCCCGCAAGGAGGAAGCCGCCGTCGTCGAGCTGACGCGGGAAGGTCTGGATCAACTCAAGAGCGAGCTCGAGCGACTGGAGACCGAAGTTGCGCCCGCCGTGCGCGAGGATCTTGCCGCGGCGTACCAGGACCGCGACTTTCGAGAGAACGCGCCATACGACGAGGCGAAGCGGCGCATGGGCGAAGTCCAGGGTCAGATCGAGCGTCTGCGAGGGCAGATCAAGGCGGCGCGTGTGGTCGAGCGAGAAACCTCGAACGAGCGCGCCGGCCTGGGCAGCCGTGTGGTGCTGCGCGATCTGCAGTTTGACGAACAACTCGATTACACGCTCGTTGGGCCTGGCGAGGTGGACACGCGCAACCGTCGCATTTCCATCCAGTCACCCGTCGGCAGCGCGCTCAAGGACCGCGGCGTAGGCGAGGTGGTCGAGGTCGAGATCCCGTCGGGCAAGGCGCACTACAAGATCGAGCGCATCGAACAAGACGATTGAGGTCCGGGTCGGGCACTCCCGCTCGGTAAGCTGAGTGGATTGGTTCGGGCACGCCGACCGATCAGTATCGTAAGAGCATGGCCGAGGGGTCGGCGGCGCCGCGGTTCAGCATCGGTCGCTTTTCTGAAAACGAGCTCGTCTTGTTCGACGAACACAAACAGGAGAGCTGGATCATCTATCCGCCGCGCTCTCTGTATGACTTCTTGCCCGTCAGGCGGCACTCGAAAAACATCACCCTCGTGGAGCACCATCCGTGGGCGCCGTTCACGCTCACGCGCGATCACCAGCTGCGGGCGCAGGATGCGTGTCTCGTGCATGGGCTCGCTTGTCCGGCGAATGAAGCCGTGCAGGCAGCCGTAGATCTCGGGTTCGATCCCTTCGCCTGAATGGCGGCGGTCGCAGGTTTCTACTGTGCCTGGCGCGGTCTCGCTGGCGTGTGTAAGGACCCGCGGCGAAGGCTATTTCACGGTGACGCTCTTTGCCAGGTTGCGTGGCTTATCAGGATCCAGCCCACGGGCGCGAGCCAGGTAATACGCCAGCAACTGCGGCGGCACGGCCGTCACGATCGAGCTCGCTTCGCCGACATCCGCGATGCGCACGTGCTCGTCCCAGACGTCGCTCTCGAGTGGCGAGATACCGATGATGAACCCGCCCCGCGCCTTGATCTCTTCGGCGCCCGAGAGGATGGCGCGGAATGTCTCGTCGTTGGGCGCGATGACCAGGCAGGGCGTGCCCGGCTCGATGAGCGCAATGACTCCATGCTTGAGCTCGCCTCCAGGAAAGCCCTCGGCGTGGATGTACGAGACCTCCTTGATCTTGAGCGCCGCTTCCAGCGCCATCGGGTAGCTCGGCCCGCGGCCGATGGCGTACAGGTGATCGCAGCGGGCGAATCGCTGGGCCAGGCTCTTCAACTGCTCGGCTCGCTCGTCCTGCAGCAGCGAGTCGATCTCGTCGGCGGCCGCGCGCACCAGGGCGAGGCCTTCCGCAGGCTCACCCCGCGCCGCGTACGCGCTCATCAACAGCACCGCGAGTTTGGCGGTGAAGCTCTTGGTGGCGAGGACGCACCGCTCGGGACCGGCCGCGAGCAGGATCGGGTGGTCGACCAATCGGTAGAGACTCGAGCCCTCGACATTGACCAGCGCCGCTAAACGCGCGCCGCGACGCCGCGCCGCCTTGACGGAGTCCAGCAGGTCGATCGTCTCGCCGCTCTGACTCAAGCCCACGACCAGGCTGCGCGCGTCCAGGAAGTCAGCCAGGTAGGAAAACTCGGAGCCGACCACGCAGTTCGCCTGACGCATCGCCAGTCGGGAAAACATGTACTCGCCGCACCGCGCCGCATGCGCGGCGGAGCCACAGCCCACCAGGTGAACCGTGCTCGCGCCGGCGACGTCCTCGGCGAGTCGGCGCGCGTCGGCGTACCGTTCTTCCGCAACGCGCCGCAGCACCGACGGCTGCTCGTGGATCTCCTTGGACATGAAATCGGGGTAGCCGTCGAGCTCGGCGGTGGCTTCCTGCCAGTTGATCTGCCAGATACGCGGTTGCTCGATCGGGACGCCAGTCGCCACGTCATACAGGGTGACCTGGTCCGCGGTCACGAGAGCTGCCTCGCCGTCTTCCACAAAGGCGAGCCGTCGCGTATGGTCGAGCAGGGCTGACGAATCGCTCGCCAGGTAATTGCCGTCCTGACCCCAGCCGAGCACGAGCGGCGATCCATTCTTCACGGCCGCGATGCACTGGGCCTGCGAATCGAGCACGCCGATGGCGCTCAGGCCGTCGAGTTTTTTGAACACGCGCATGAGCGCGTTCGCGAGCGCCTCGCAAGCCTCCGCCTCGGGGTCACGCAGCTCGTCTTCGAGGAGGTGTGCGACCACTTCCGTGTCGGTCTGTGATTTGAACCGATGTCCCCGGCTGAGGAGGTCGTGTTTGAGCTCGGCGTGGTTTTCGACGATGCCGTTGTGGATGATGGCCAGGCGGCCAGCGCAGTCGAGGTGGGGGTGCGCGTTCGGCTCGGTGACACCGCCATGCGTGGCCCAACGCGTATGGCCCAGCGCAGCGTGGCTGTTTGACAGAGCGGTGACCGCCTGGCCGATCTTGCCGACGTGTTTTTCGACCAGCAGGTCGGAGGACCGACCGTTGTTTTGATGAGCCGCGATGCCCCATGAATCGTAGCCGCGGTACTCGAGCTTTTTGAGTCCAGCCAGGACGAGCTGAGGCGCCTCGTCGCGTCTACCGACGTAACCAAAAATGCCGCACACGTTCTTGCGTCCTCTCCGTTGGTGGGATTGGAGCAGGCTGTCCGGCTGAGACACGCTGGGGCTGACGTGCACGCGTGAGAAAGCGGGCCGTCACGATGACGGACCGTGCACGTCAGGTCGGTTTTGTCGGGCGGTTACCCGCCGCGGTTTGTGCCGCCTGTGACGACCGTGCGAGCCGAGGGTCACCCGCCGAGTATTTCGAGATCCCCTTCCTCGTCACCGGCGCGTCGCATTGCTCGGTTGCCCTCACCCCCCGACCCCCTCTCCCAGCGGGAAAGGGGGAATTACTCAAGATGCGGGGGGCTGTGCCCCCTTCGACCCCGACCTTGTGGGATCCGAAGGGACGCAGCCCCTTCGTCCCCGGTAGGTTCGCTCCCCCTCTCCCTGAAGGGAGAGGGGGCTGGGGGGTGAGGGTGATCCAAGCGAAGCGTCGCGCTGGCCTGGCGCTGGAACTATGGCTGTGCTCTCGCCTGCTGCCTTGTGCTGAGCCGTGGACCTCCTGTCGGCAGCATTCTACGGGCTCGACCGCATGTCTTAGAATGAACGATGGCGGGTGTGCCCAAGTACAGTCTGCCTTCCGCACCGCTGTTGCTCCTGGTCACCGACCGCACGCGGTACGGCGATCGATCGCTCGAAGACGTCTTCATTCCTGCCCTAGCGGGCGGCGTGAATATGATCGAGCTGCGCGAGCCGGACATGACCGCGCGCGACCTGCTCGGCGAAGCCGAACGACTTCGTCATCTCGCCCTCGGCGGCGTGCCGCTGGTCATCTATGACCGTGTGGACGTGGCCGTCGCGAGTCTGGCCGACAGCGTCCACGTGAATTCAGAGAGCTTGCCGGTCCCCGCGGCCAAGCAGGCGGGACGCGGCATTCTGGTGGGCAAAACCGTCGGCAGCGTTGCCGAGGCGGTCGCCGCCGAGCAGGCCGGCGCGGACTTCGTGGTCGTCGAGCCCGTGTTTTTCAGCCGCTACGCGCTCGGGCGCGAGCCATTGGGGCCGACGCTGGTGCGGCGCATCAAATCAAAGGTGCACCTGCCTTTGCTCGCGGGCGGCGGCATCACCGCGGGCAATGCGCACCAGGTGATCGCGGCTGGGGCCGACGGTGTATCGGTCGTGAGCGAGATCGTCGGCAGCGACGATCCGCGCGCGGCCGCGCGCTACCTGGCGACCGCGATGCGGCAGGCGTGGCAGACGCGGCCGCTCTTGCGCGAGAGCCTGGTCTAGGGCGGTAGCGGGGCTGACGGCCGCTGCGCGGTCGTACACTCAAAGGGCAATGGTCGCAACGGCTCCAGCGACATCTACGACAGCGACGACACCGACGACAGCGACGATCGTCGACGAGCTGCGCCAGCTCCTGCCAGAGGAGCAGATCCTCTGGCGCGACTATGACCTGATGCTCTACGAGTACGACGGCTCGATCGACAAGCACCGGCCGGTCGCCGTCGTGTTTCCGTTGTCGGCCGAACAGGTCAGTGCCGTCGTCAAAGCGTGTAATCGAAACGGCGTGCCGTATACCGCGCGCGGCGCTGGCACCGGCCTCTCTGGCGGAGCGATCCCAGCGCGGGGCGG
>JAFAPL010000918.1 GCA_019247135.1 Chloroflexota bacterium
TGCGGCGTCGGGCCCGCCGGCGTACCCGCCTCCACCGCCGTACCAGCAACCACCGGCCCAGCCCGCGCCTGCTGCTGTGCCGGCCGCCCCCGCCGCTCCTGAACCTGCCCCTGCCGAGGATATGAACCACAAACTCGCACAATTGCAGCAGCTCGGCGAGCTCAAGGCGCAGGGCATCCTGACAGACGAGGAGTTTCAGGCCGAGAAGGCCAAGATCCTGGGCCACTGAGCCTGGCCGAACCGGTCCGCAATGACCGGCCACGCAGGGTGCAGATCGATCGCAACTCGTCGGCGTGCGCTCGCACCAATGGTACTTACTGGATGGCCCGCTGGACTCTTTCGGGTTTTCCCGGATGCACGAACAGTGACTTGATACGCATGCTGTCCAACGAGCGAGAGCAACTCCGGCAGACTCAGGAGCACCAAGGTGGCAAAACCCATGTCGCGACTCAAACTCGGCCTGCTCCTGGTAGCCACAGGAGCTCTCTTCTGGCCCCTTTCGGTCCAGGTCGCTGCTGCCAGTCAGCCAGCAGTTGGTACAGGACAGGCTGTCACGGGTCGGGTGGCTGAGGAGCTTACCGACCAACTCGATTCCTTGAACGGTTCGATCGATTTCCAGGGAACGACCGTCAGCGGCCAGGTCGCGCTCGGACGAGGTAGCGCCGCGCTGGATGCGCAACTCACCGATTCCGGTCCGGAAGGCAAGTTCAGCGTGGCGATACCGGGCCTGTTTGTTGGGACCGTGAATGTCGCGAATTCGGTTGCCACCGCCCAGACCGCGGTCTGCGTAGGAGCTCAGGAGATCGGTGTGAGCGGCGGCCGCGAGAGCGGCCTGCACCTCCAGTTCCGCAACACGAATGGAGATCCGACAGCGTGCACAGTGCCCGCGTCAGCAAACGTGGCACTCGTGATGGCTCCCTTGATCGGGGCACTCGGATTCTTGCAAGCTGCGCCCTCGGCCGGCGATACGTTGCAACTGGATCTGCTGGAGGCGATTCGACGGTTCGTCGTCTTCGGACTCATCGGTGTTCTCCTCTGGCTGTTCACGCCGGGCATCTCGACGAGGCTTGAACATGCGGCCCGCACAGCTCCCTGGGCTCGTCTAGGCCTGGGCCTGTGCGTGGCCATCGTCATGCCTGTCATCGGGGTCTTGATCTTCGTGTTCGGTCTCTCGACGGGCGTGTGGTGGCTGGGGCTCCTAGTGCTCGCGTTCTATGCTGGGCTGCTCGCCATCAGCCTCGCGGTCACCGGACTGGTGCTCGGTGCCTGGCTGCTGGCGAGGGCGTGGAGTGCACGGGTGCCGCCACTCGTGGCATTTGCCGTCGGCATCGTCGTGCTCATCGTATTGGGCCTGATCCCGACGATCGGATTGTTGATCAATGTGCTGGCAACAATCTACGGGCTGGGTGCGCTCCTGCTGGCACCGCGGGAGTCGAGTGCTGCGGGACCGGTCGCTGCGCCCCTTCCGGCACAAGCAGTCGCGCTCGACGCGCTAGCGGGCGTTCCGACCAATCGGGCTCCGGTACCCGACAACGACGGATCGCAGACTTTGGAACCGGCCCCAGGTATCGGCGGAACGAACGCTGAAGCGCGCCTCTCGGGGGAGCGTGAACCAGTGACTCTGCCCGCGCACGAGGACGCCTCTCCCACGCAGGAGGTGAACGACAGACCAACAACGTTGGCATGAACATCGACCAACTTGAACGGCTGAAATAACGTGATGCCAATACTGACCGCCCGAGCATAGCGGCGCCGCCATCCGGCCCTGCTTCAACACCCTCGGCGTGCAGCGGCATTGGCTGCGTCGTCGAGCTCCCGGCGCGCCAACCCACCCCAGCAGATTGCGCGATATGAGAAGCCATCCGGCACGGAGGACGTCATGACACTGCTCGAGCTGAATTTGATTGGCGTACCGGAGGTCGTCCTGGATGGCCAGAAAGTAACGTTGGCTCGCCGCGGCTCCATCGCCCTGCTAGCCTATCTCGCGCTGTCGCGCCGAGCGCATCCACGTGAATTCCTGGCCGCGCTGCTGGCCGGCGACAGTTCGGAGGAGCAGGCGCGCAAGTATCTGAGCAACATTCTGGTGGACTTGCATCAGCACCTCAGCCGGTACGTGGTGGCGACGCGGCAAACCGTCGCGTTCGAGTGGAGATTGCCGCATTGCGTGGACGTCGACGAGTTCGAAACGCGTGTTCGCGACGCGTTGTACGGCGAGACGTTGACCGACCTGGAATCAGCGACCAGGCTCTACCGAGGTGAGTTCCTGGCTGGCATCGAACTGACCGATGCCCCCGATTTTGACTTGTGGCTGAACGCCGAGCGCGAGCGCGTGCACGATCAGTACATACAAGCTCTGCGCGCCGAGGTCGACATTAGTCTGAAGTGGGGCGCATGGAGGAGCGGGATCGACTCCGCGCGACGGCTCATTGCGGAGGAGCCGTGGTTGGAGGAGGCTCACCGCCAGCTCATGCTCGTGCTCGCCCGTTCTGGTCAGCGGCAGGCCGCGGTTGCTGCATACCGCACCTGCCGGCGCGTTCTGCGCGAAGAGCTTGGCATCGAGCCTATGCCAGAGACGACAGCGTTGTTTCACCGGTTACGCGCGGCGGTGACACCGCCCTACCACAACCTTCCGGTTGCGCGGAGTCCCATTATTGGTCGCGCCAGAGAACTGCGGCTGTTGTTTGAACTACTCACGGATCCCGACTGCCGGCTTGTCACGCTGACTGGTATGGGTGGGAGCGGGAAGACTCGACTCGGCCTCGAGATTGCACGCTCATTCGCGATGCCGTCCTCGACGCTTGCGGAGCAGCCATTTGCCGGCGGGATCATCTTTGTCGACTTGGCTGAATCCACTTGCTCGAAGACCGAGGCTGCGGACCACGCAATTCTCTTCGCGTGTGCCAAGGCGCTCGGATTGCCCACCCTTGCGACGAGTACGAATGCCCTTTGTCAGCAGGTGAGTACCTATCTTCAACCAAAGGCGCTGCTCCTCGTGCTCGACAGCTTCGAGCTGTTGCAGAGCGGCGCGCAAGCGGTTCACCTGCTGCTGAAGCACGCACCGCATTTGAAGATACTCATCACCGCCCGGGCTCCGCTACACGTAGAGGGAGAAAGGGTGCTGGTCATTGACGGGCTTGGCCTGCCCGCCAGCCCAGCCGACCTGGAGTCCGCTGAAGCCAGCGCGCTCTTCCTTCAGGAGGCGCGTCGAGTGCAGGTTGGTTACACCCTTGCCGAAGAGCAACAGCCGTACCTGGTACAGATGTGTGCTCAATTGGGCGGGCTTCCACTGGCACTGCTGCTCGCCGCTCGCTGGGCGCCCGTGATGCCGTGCTCTGAAATGGTCCGCGAGCTTACGAATGGCGTAGACGTGCTCGCGACCCCCGAAGCAGATCTACCGGA
>JAFAPL010000732.1 GCA_019247135.1 Chloroflexota bacterium
GCGCGATCGCGAGCACAGCCTCGGCCAGTCCATCCGATCGCGCCTGGTCGGTGCGCGCGAGCGAGTCGGCAAGCTGCAGGGCTGCCCAGATATAGCGCGACCTGTAGTCGTGCCGCAATTGCTCGAGCCAGCCCCACGCGGCGTCGGCGACTAGAGGATCGCGATACAGCTCGATAGCCCGCGACAGCACCTGCGTTCGGGCATCGTCGACCGCGCCGCGCGCGCGCGCAAGCGCCGCGTCGAATGTGCGAACGTCTGCCTCGAGCTGCAGCTGCGGGTTCAATTGATAGGTGTGGGCGCCGTAGCGCACGGTTGCTTTACTCCCCAGGTCGTGGCGCAGGGAGTACGCGGCCATCTGCAGGTTATGCAGCGCACTCTCGACGGGCATTTCGGGCCACATCATCTGGGCGATCGTCTCGTCAGCCACCCCGTTGGGGTTGAGAACAAGCAGCGCGAGGAGCTCACGCGCACGGTCCACCTTGCGTTTGCCCTTGCGGATCAACTCACCGTCGACGTGGAGCATGAACGGCCCGAACAATTGGACGTCCAGGCGCGGCAGCGGGTTCTCCGCGACGATCTCCAGATGCCCAGTGTTTTGCAACCCGGTCCACGGTCGCCGCGTCGACGCGATACGCTCCACGTCCGCGAGCAATACGGGGTTCAAGCCAATTGCTCGACCATACTCCAGGAGCCGCGTATCCTCGGCCGCCGGACGCGCGAGCAAGGAGGGTAGTGCCGCTTCCTCTGCCAGGCGGATCGCTTGCTCGAGCAGGCTAGAGGCGCGCTGCGGTCGAGCCAGCGCCAGGTACGCGGTTCCCAACCAGTACAGGGTTTCTGTTTGAGCTTCGGGCCCCCACGCGCCGTTCCCGCGCTCGAGGGCTGCTTCGATGTGGTGGACGGCTCGTTCGCCCGCGCCGTCGAGGAGATGCAGTCGCCCAAGCGCGCGGTCGACGACCGCGATGAGTGCGGCTGAGCCGAGTCGCTGGGCTTCTGCCTGCGCTCGCGCGAGCAGCTCGCGAGCGGTCGCCAGCTCCTCCTGCAGCATGGCGGTTTCGGCGCGCCCGACGAGTGTTTCGATCAACAGTTCGCGTTCGACGGCTTCTTCGGCCAACTTGATGCCCTGGTCGAACGCGGCGATCGCATCTGCAAGTCGGCCGCTGGCTCTGTGCCATTGACCGACGTTGGACGTGATCAACGCCTCGAGACGGACTGCGCCGACGGCGCGCGCCGCTTCGAGCGCGTCGGCGAGCCCGGAGCCAGCCGCTTCCAGGTTGCCTGTACGCAAATTCAGGTCGGCCACGTTCAACTGAGACAACGCGAGGCCGTTGCGGTCGCCGACCACGCGCCAGTGAGTGGCTGCCTGGGCCAGCGACTCCTGCGCAGCGGAGTAATCGCCCAGTCGCGTGTACACGATGCCGAGATTCATCTGAACGATGGCGAGATCGCGGGACGCGCCTTGGCGCGCGAGCAGGCGTTCGGCGCTGGCAAGCGAGTCCCGCGCTTCCGTCATGTCGCCGCGTAACGCGGCCACGAGGCCGCCGATGGCCAATGCGCGCGCCTCGAGCTGCCGGCGCCGATCGGCGGGCAGCGTGCAGTTGCGCAGCAGATGATTTGCGCCCGCCAGCCAGTCGGCTGCCGCCGCGAGTTCACCGGCGAAAGCCGTCGCATGGACGAGCTCGATGAGCGCGCTGATCTGAACGTACTCGTCCCCGGTGCGGCCGCCGAGCTGGAGTGCCGCTTCGGCCGCCTGCTTGGCTTCGGCCGGGTGTCCCGTGTTCTGCAAGGCCCGTGATTCCATGAGAGAGAGCTCGGGATCCGTGCGCCGCACCAACTCGGGCAGGAGAAACGCGGTCTCCAGCAGGACGCACCAGCGGCCGGTACGCAGGGCTTCCTCGGCCGTATGGCGGACCATCTGAATCGCGCCTTCGATCTGGCCCAATTCCTGGCAGGCGCGGACCACGCTGACGGTGTCGAAGGTGTCGAGTCCAGCGTCGCGGACAGCCGACCAGGCGCGTGTGGCGCGACCGTCCACACTTCGACGCAAGCGGTTGAGCAGCGTTTCTCGGAGCAGGGCGTGCAAGCGATAGGTACCGTCCTCGCCCGCGACCAGAAATGGGCAACGTTCGGTGAGCGACAACAGCCGAGAGGGCCACGAGCCCTGGCCCAGAATTCGCTCGGCCATGGACGGCGTGATCACGTCGAGCACCGACAGCATCTCGAGCCAGTCCTGCTCTACAGGCTCGAGGCGCGATAGAACCTCGCGTTCGACGTAGCCGCCGAGCAGTGAGCCACCACCGAGACCAAGCTTGCGTGGCGCGCCACCGAGCAGAATGCCAGCCACCCAGCCTTCCGCGTCGTCGTCACGGCTCGGGTCACCGCCGACGGCGGCGCGCAGCGCCCGGGTCTCGTCAGGTGTGAAGCGCAGGTCTTCGGTGCCCAACGGGAACACCTCGCCGTTGGCGACGAGGCGCGTCATGGACAACGCTGGAGGCTCTCGGGCGGTGATCACCACCTGCCCGGTTTCGGGCAGCTCGCGCACCAGACTGTCAATTGCCGCGATCACTTCATCCGATGCGTTGACAACCTGGAAGTCGTCAAGGACCAGGATGAATCCAGCCGGCGCCTGCGTCAGATCCGCCAGGAGCAGTCGCGACAGACCTGCGCCTTGTGCATCCTCGGCGAGCCCATGCCGCAGGTTCTCGAGCAATCGCGGCTCATCGAAAGCAGCTTCGATCGCCTCGGCAAGACGCGCGAACAGCCGTTTGGAGTCGCGGTCGGCGCCCTGGAGCGTGATCCAGGCCACCGCCGCGCCGCTGTCGCGCGCATACGTCGCCGCAAGCGTGCTCTTCCCGAACCCAGCCGGCGCGACCAGAACAATCAGCGGCCGCGAGCGATGCCGATGCAGCAGTTCGAGAAGGCGGTCGCGACGTAGCTCGTGCGGGGCGGAGGCGGGAACTCCGGATCCGGAATGAACGAGCACCACGTGACCCATCCATTATGCCCGCCCGCCTTCCTCGCCCGACGGCCGATCGCTGATGCACGCTTGGTAGACTGGCGCCGATGCTGGGGTCCGCCGAGCGGTCGCATCCCTTCCAGCATCTGCTGTACGGATGTGACCCATCGACCGGCATCGTCTCAGTCGACGCTGATACAAACGGGCGCGCGCGTGTTTGGCAGCGAGACGCAGACTCTGTCCGACTGACCGAACACCGATTCCCGAACTGGTTCCTGACGACCAGCCTCGATCTGTTGGCCCATTTGCCCGCGGTCCGCTGGCCCGCTGAGGCGCTGCGGTCTGCGCACGGCAAGCTGGCTGGCATCGACATCGATGGTCTGGCCGTGGTCGTGCTCGACTCATCGCGTCCGTCTGACCCCTCCAGCTACCGCTACCTGGTACTGACGACCTGCATGAGCGAGGTCGAGACCGCGCTCGTCGAGACCGCCAACAAGCGAGACGGTGGAGACGCGCAGACGCTCGACGATTTGCGCGGCCTGGTCCTGACATGCGACCCGGTCGAGCAATACCTGATCCTCAGCGGCCGCACGTACTTCAAATCCATGCAGTACGCCGATTTGCGGCGTATGCAGTTCGACCTCGAAACCACGGGGTTGGACGAAGAGCGCGATCGCATCTTCATGATCAGTGTCAAAGATAGTCAGGGTTGCAACGAATCACTCGATTCAGGTCACCTGACTGAACAGGAGCTGATCCGCCGGTTTGTCGAGCTGGTCCGCCGGCGCGACCCGGACGTTCTCGAAAACCACAACATCTTCGCCTTCGACTTGCCATTTCTCGTGCGTCGCGCGGCTCGCCTCGGCGTACCGCTGTCTCTCGGGCGCGACGGTTCCGAGCCACGCCTCGAGTCGGACCTCTTCGAGGCTGGCGAACGCGCTGAACCGTTCTTGCGCTGGCGCATCGCCGGCAGAGAAGTTGTGGACACGCAGCACGCCGTACTCCGCTACGGCGTCGCCGCGCCGGACCTGCGTCGGCATGGGCTCAAGGAAGCTGCGCGGTATTTCGGGCTCGCCCGCGAGGACCGCGAGTACGTGCCAGGCGCCGAGATCTGGGCTACGTTCCAGACAGACCCCGAACGCGTACGTCGGTACGCGGCGGGCGACGTCGATGAGGTGGATGGCCTCTCGCGACGCCTGCTCCCCACCGCGTTCGAGTTGTCCAGCATGCTGCCACGCGCGTACGAACGCGTGGCAGCCAATGTGGGCCCGGCGGCGATCTGGGAACCGATCATGGTCCGCGCGTACCTGCACGCGGCGCACGCGATCCCCGCGCCGTTTACGCGGTCAGCGCATCCAACGAGCGGCTTGCGGGCCGAATTGTGCATGAAGGGAGTGGTTGGGCGCGCCGCCCGAGCCGCCGTGCGGCCGCTCTTGCCGCGTGTGCTGGCCGCGGAGTCGATCCATCCCTTCAACGACGTGCTGGAGCTGCAGCCGCGCCTTGTCGAGGCCGTGCTGGACCTGGACACACCGGGAGCGCAGGCGATCGCTGACGCTGGGCCGCGGTACCTGGCCGGCCAGGGGCTGTTTTCCGATCCGGAAGCAGCGAGCGACGTTGCCGACGCGGCTCGCGAGTACGTTGAGCGAATCTTGCTGCAATTGCGCGCTCGTGGCTGCGAGGTCGTCGAGCTCGACAACGAAGAGGTGCTGTTCGCGACGCCAGCGAACTGGAACCCAACCGTTGAAGGTCAATTGGAACGCGAAGCCACGTCCTACCTCCCCGATGGGGTGCGGCTGACGTTTTCGACCACGTATCGGGCAGCGTATGCGCGCGCCCCTCGCACGACGATTCTGCTGGGCGAGGACGACAGCGTGACCATGATGGGCGCGGCGTTTCGCCCCGGTCGCCTGGAGCGTTTCGGCGAAACATTCATGCATCGCGCGGCGCCACTCGCGCTCACGGGCGATGTCGTCGGTTTACGGCGCGTCTTCCTGGAGACGGTGCACCACTTACGCACCGCCCAGCTGCCTCTGGACGAGCTATGCGTGCAGGTGACGCTGCACAAGTCTCCGTCCCAGTACAGGCGCGGTGGGACACACGAGGAACCCTACGAGGTACTGCTCGCGGCGGGCGTGCGATCGTGGCGAGTGGGCCAGCGCATCCGTTATTTCCGCCTGCGGGGCGGCGAGCCACGGCTGCTGCGCGAAGGGGATGGGCTCTCGAGCGCCGAAGCCGACGCGGAATATTACGTCCAGCGTTTGTACAGTCTGTACGCCCAGCAGTTTGCGCAGGCCTTCCGTCGGGACGATTACGTGCGCATCTTCGCGATCCCAACCGGCGTCGGACCATATGCGGTCGAGGCGACCGAGCTGGACGACGTCCGGCCGATCGCCACACCCGTCTGAGCCCTTGCACACTTTGCCGGCATGCCCGGTTTGACACTCAATGTGAACACTTCTATTGTGGCCGGAGCCTTGGGAAGACCCGCCTGAGTGATAGACAGGTCGATCCCGCAGAGCCGTAAGGAGGCGCCTTGGGGTACACGTACCGGCGCCGCCGCTCTGGGCCCAACTGGGGATTGATCGTATCCCTGGCCCTGGTAGTTGGCGCCGCGGCGTACTTCGTGCCGCAGTATCTCAATCCTCAGGCTGGTCCCCCGCCACCGCCATTAGGCGGCGACGCCGCGTCGGCTGTTGCCGCCGCACCCTCCGCCGGCCAGACTCCAGCAGCCGTGCGGCTGACCGAGGCTGACCAGCAGTTCACCGCGGGCCACTGGACAGCCGCGGCCGCGGCCTACGCCGACGTCGCCAGGACCGACTCGGCGAACGCAACAGCGCAAGCCGGCTGGGCGCGAGCTCTGATCTATGACGACAAACCGGCCGACGCCATCGAGCACGCCCAGAAAGCTGCCGACCTGGAGCCGCGTTCGGCGATTGATCAGGCCATCCTGGCGCTTGCCTTCGATTGGGCCGGCAACACCGATCGAGCGCTGACCAGCGCGCGCCGAGCGGTCGAGCTCGACCCCAACCTCGCGGATGGCCACGCCTATCTCGCCGAGGCGCTGATCGACAAGTTCCGTCTCAAGGAGGCGAGCGACGAGCTCGACCACGCCCTGGGGGTCGGCGGCGCGGACAATCCAGAGGTGCTGCGCGTCCAGGCGTATCTCGCCGAAACCAATGCCGACTACGCCGGCGCCGTCGACCTGTACAGGCGCGCTGTAGACAAGGCGCCCGAACGGTCGTACCTGGAGTTGAGCCTCGGGCACGCATTACGCGCCATGAAGCGGTACGAGGAAGCCATCCAGGCATTTCAGCGCGCTGCTGATCTGAACGTGGACGATCCTCGCGCCGAGGGTGGTATGGGCATGGCGTACTACGCACGCGAGGAATACGACTCGGCGCAGAGCCATCTCGAACGATCTGTTGAAATCGACCCCAATTACGCCAACGGCTGGGGTCAGCTTGGCTGGGTGTTCTACGTGCAGAAGCAGTACGACAAGGCCCAGCCTGATTTCGAGAAGGCGGCCGAGCTGGAGAAAGACCCGTCGAAGAACGCCGAGTATCGCCACGCGCTCGGCTGGATCTACATCAACACAAAGCAATACGCGAAGGCCAAAGAGGAATTCGATCAGGCCCTCGCCGAAAATCCCGACCTGCAAGGGGCCAGGGACGGCCTTCAGGTCGTCGCCGCGAACACCGCGCATTGACATCCCGGCGCGTCCTGATCGTCTACTCGCGCGTCGGCGGCGGGCACCTGAGCGCTGCGCGCGCGCTTGCAGCAGAGGTGGAGGCGACCGGGCGTGCCGAGACTCAGCTGCTTGATGTTTATCTCGAGGCGGGTCGTTTTCCTGTCACGCTGTTTCCTCGCGGGTACACGCAGCTGGCGCGACACTACCCGCGCGTGTGGGCGCTGATCTATCTGACGGGCCGTTTACACCTCCAGCCGCGCCCCGTGCTGACGCCTTTTTTGAAGCAGGGCTTGCTGCGCACCATCGAACGCGAGCGTCCCGACCTCGTCGTGTCCGTACTGCCCGCGGTCAACGGGGTGATCGCCGATGTCGTCGCGGGCCAGGGTCGGGGCACACGCTTCGAGGTGGTCCTGACGGATTGGCACTCCATCCATCGATTCTGGGTCGCCGACGGCGTCGATCACTACACCGCGCCGACACCCTCGGCGCGCGAGGATTGCATTGGTTACGGGGCGGCGCCCGACACCATCGACGTGGTCGGTATTCCAGTCCGACGCGCGTTTTCTGTCCCGGTCACGAACGCCCGAGACAAAGTTGCCGAACTGGGCCTGGACGCGCGCAGGTTCAGCATCCTCGCGATGATGGGCGCGGAGGGATCGCCCGGGTCTCGCCGCAACATCGCCCGCCTGATGCGGTCGGATCTGTCCGCACAGCTGATCGTCATCTGCGGCAACAATGCGCGATTACAGCGACAGCTCGAGGCGCGCCCAGGCAGGATGCCGACGCGGGCGCTCGGCTTCGTCGACAACATCGCGGATCTCATGTGTGCGTCCGATCTGTTGGTTACCAAAGCTGGCGGGGTGACGCTCGCCGAAGCATTCTGCAGCGGCACGCCCGTCGTCGTTCACGACGTGCTGCCCGGCCAGGAAGCGGGCAATTTACAGTTTGCCCTCGACCACGGTGCGGTCGCGTACGCCCGCAATCGTGAGCGACTGGTGCAGATCGTGAGCGATTTGAGGGACGACCCGACGCGTCGCGCACGGCTTGCCGCGAGCGGCCGCGCGCTGGCGCGTCCACACGCGGCCGCCGAGATCGCTGCCAACCTGTTGCGGCGCCTGGAGCGCGGCTAAACGCGGCGGGCGCGAAGTTTCGCAGCGACCGGAAAACCGAGCGGGACCGGTCCGTCAGGTGCGTCGAGCACGAGTAGTGCAAGCGAGCGCGTTGCCTCACGGACGCGCATGCGCGCACCAGGCGCGACACCGTGCTCCTGCAAGTATCGCATGAGCTGCAGGTCCTCTTCGGCTTCCTCGGTGATGCGCTGCAGGACGATCTCTTGGCCGGTCTCGGCCTGATCCAGGGGGAACTCGTCTGGTGCGAGCGTGCCCAGGCCCGGGATCGGGTTGCCGTGAGGGCAGGTCGTCGGATTGCCGAGTGCCTGCAGGAGCTGCGCTTCAAGCTTCGGCGTCATCGCATGTTCCACACCGTGCGCCTCCTCGTGCGACTCGTGCCACGGCATCTTGAGCAGATCGGTGAGCAGACGCTCGGCGAGGGCGTGGCGGCGGACGATGTTCTCGGCGACCGCACGCCCGGCCTGTGTAAACAGAATCTCTTTGCGCGGCCCGTGCGTGATCAAGCCGTCGCGTTCCATGCGCTGGAGGGTCGCCGTGACGGTCGGTGGGGTGACGTTCAGGCGTTCCGCCAATCGGGCGCCGATGGTCGGCACGCCGTCGCGCGTCATGTAGTGGAGGACCTGCAGGTAATCTTCGACGACGGGTGTCGTCGTCTTCGCACCATTCTCCGACTGACGCGGCTTCACAGGCATGAGTATAAAACGCCAGGAGTTAGCCCACGCTAATTGCGCTCGGACGATACGGCGGTAGCCTGCCCATATTCGGGGGTCGAAGCCCTACGGAATAGGTCGAAGCTCCACCGATGGGCGTGCGCCTGGCGTATTAGATGCTGACGGGGCGTTCGGATCGGGTGGGCGACTCGACTCGCTGCTGGATCGCGCGGCCCAGCCTTCGGATCCCTTCGCGCAACTGATCCGACGGCACGTTCGAGAAATTCAGGCGCATGGTATTGGTGCCCGTTCCGTCGGGATGAAACCCCTGGCCAGGCACGAATGCGACCCGCTCTTTGACGGAGTCCAGCAACAGCTCACGCGTGTCGATGTACTCAGGGAGCTCTGCCCAGACGAACATGCCCCCGGATGGTCGCGTCCAGCGTGCATCCGATGGAAAGTGCTCCTCGATAGCGCGCAGCATGACGTCTCGACGCTCACCGTAAAGCCGGCGGATGTGTTCGAGGTGTCCGTCGATGAACCCGTCTTTTGCGACGTGGTATGTGGCCATCTGCTGGGCCATTCCCGTGTGCAGATCGCTCGGCTGCTTCGCATGCAGCAAGACTTCCATCGCGTCCTGGCTGGCGACGAGCCACCCCAGGCGGAAGCCTGGCGCGAGCAGCTTCGAGAACGTCCCCATGTAGATGACGTTGCCGTCCCGATCGAGGGCTTTGAGTGAGGGGAGCGGTTCACCCTCGAAACGCAGCTCGCCATACGGATCGTCTTCCAGAATCGGAACTCCGTAGCGGCTGGCCACCTCGACCAGGGCTTTGCGTCGATCGAGGCTCATGGTTCGCCCGGTCGGGTTCTGAAAGTTGGGCAACGCGTAGATGAACTTGATGCGTCGGCCGCTCTGGTGTTGCGCGGCGAGCAGACGCTCAGCGGCGTCGACGCGCATACCCTCCTCGTCCATCGGCACGACGGCGTATTTCGCCTGATACTGGTTGAAGGCCTGCAATGCTCCGAGATATGTGGGCTTCTCGACCATGACGGTATCGCCGGGGTCGAGCAACGTCTTTCCGATCAGGTCGAGGCCTTGCTGAGAGCCGTTGGTGACCAGAATGTCCTCAGCGGCGCACGTGATTCCGAAGTTGCCTGATCGTTGCGCCACGAACTCGCGTAGTGGCCGATAGCCTTCGCTGGGCCCGTATTGCAGCGCCGTTGCACCCGCTGTTTCGAAGACCCATTCGAACGCGCGACGAAACTCGTCAACGGGGAACAACTCTGGGGCGGGCAAACCACCCGCGAGCGAGATGATGTCCCGCTGCGCGGTGACTTTCAGGATCTCGCGGATGTCAGACGCGCGCATGCGCGCGGTGCGTTCG
>JAFAPL010000928.1 GCA_019247135.1 Chloroflexota bacterium
CCGAAGGCGATGCCGTGGTTGACGACGCGGTCGAAGAGACAACCGTAGTCCTTGACCTTGCGATAGACCGCCTTCAGGTCCTGCAGCGTCTCAACGTGAAATGAGACCTGGCCTGCCTCGGTCTTCTGGTCGGCCGAGTAAGCCAGCGCGAGCTCATGGTGCTCCTGGGCAGGGCGCGCGCTCAGGAAGACGATGCGTTCGCCACCGCGGTCGGTGACCGTCATGCCCAGCACGTTGGTGTAAAAGTCCAGCATTTTGGGCATGTCGTGGACGAAGAGGCCGACGTGGCCGAGGCCTGTGACGTGAGCCGCCATCAGCAGTCCTTCCCTGGTTGAATGCACACGAATGCTAGCTCTCGCCTCTGGGTTCCGCAACACGGAAAGCTATTGCAAAGCGTCCTCCTCAAACAGCCGCATGTGATTGTCCAGGCTCTATCTTGGAGCTGAGGCACAGCGACGACCTCTCGGAAGCGGGTCTCAGGTTGGGTCACATCGGTGCAGCGGCGAGCCCATTGACAGGGCCCTGAGACCAGGCGTAAGATTCCATGCTACGGAAACTAGTTCTGAGTTTTGTCGGTTTGGGAGGCCGCGAACATGCTCCAAGGGGGATGCCGGTGCTGGATGCCCATAGCCACATTCGTGGGCGGCACGGTGCGGCAATGTTCGTGAACCTGCCCGCGGCGAGCAACACTCCCCTGCCAGGCCCAATCGACGGTGGCAACTCCGTCGATTCGCCTGGAATGCGCGACACGCTGGCCGACGCGTCGCCAAAATCCGCTACTGGTCGCGTGAGAGGAGGACGCGGCGTGCTGACGACTGCACCAACACGCATGATGACAACGCACCCTGCTGATCTACTCGAACGCGCACGGCGACTGCTGCCGACGCTCAAGGAACGCGCATTCGAGACTGAACGCCTCGGACGCGTGCCGACTGAAAGCGTCAGGGACATTCTGGCGACGGGCCTGAATCGCATAAGTGTGCCAGTGCGGTTCGGCGGCCTCGATGTCGAGTTCGACCTGATGCACGACATCGCCATCGAGTTCGGGCGAGCGTGCGGTGCGACCTCGTGGTGTTTTTCGTTATGGGGTGTGCACAACTGGTGGGTCGGCTACTACGCGCCTCAGGCGCAAGAGGAGGTTTACGCCAACGGACCCGATGTGCTCACCTCATCCGCGGGCTTTGCCATTAGCTCGCAAGCAGAGCCGGTGCCCGGTGGCTTCCGCGTCTCTGGGCATTGGCAGTTCTCCAGCGGCTGCGATCACGCGGAGTACGTGTTTGCGATCACGTCGTCGCCGGAGGGTCCGATGGGCACGATCATCCCCCGCTCGGATTTCACGATCCTGGAGGACACGTGGAAGGTCTCAGGTCTCCAGGGCACCGGCAGCAAGGACATCGTTATTGACAACGCCTTCGTGCCCACGCACCGCGCGCTGGCGGGCCGCGGCAACATGTTCAGCACGAACGCCTGGTCACCGCGTGAATACCACCACCAGCGGCGCTACACCGTTCCGATGGGCGCCCTCATCGTCTGGGATCTGGTGGCTCCAGCAATTGGACTTGCGCAGGGTGCTGTGGATGAGATGGTGGCACGTCTCGCCGGCACGAGCGGTCGCGCGCGTGCAGCAGATTCGCCCATGGTCCAGGCAAAGCTTGCGGAATCCGCGGCGGAGATCGATGCGGCTCGGGCGCTCATGCATGCTGATTTCCAGGATGCTCAGGGTAAGGGCGAACGCAACGAACAGATTTCACCTCTGGACCTCGCACGCTATGCCCGCGATAAGGCGTACTGCATGAAACTCGCGGTGAGCGCAGTTAACCGCATGTTCGACATGGCCGGTGGTCACGCGTTGTTCGTTACCGACCCGATGCAGCGCATCCATCGCGATGTCCAGGCGTGCATGCACCGCGACGGGCTGGTGTTCGACTTTGGTGCTCAGCCATACGGCGCGGCTCTCCTTGGACTTGATCCCAGCACGATCAGGATACGCCGATAAAGCCGCCGCTGTAGCCAAGCTCGCGTGAATGCAGGGGGATGCCAATGACATCCGGCGAGGTGACTCAACCCACATCGCGCAGGGGGTTTTTGCAGTTCCTGACGGCCACAGGTGCCACCACTTTGCTGGCGGCTTGCGGTCAGATCGCGGTGGAGGCGCCGCGCCAATCAACGCCGCCCACATCCGGGTCCAGCGTCGCGGTGCCGATCGGCGCACCAACGCCGGCATCTGTTGCAGCCGCCGCAGCCGCGGACACCGCGCAAATCAAGCGTGGCGGCACATTGCGCTGGTCAATGCTTGGCAACCCGCTCAATCTGAATCCGCATAACTATGGTCTCGCCACTAACGTCATGCACGTTTGGGACCGCCTGATCTTGATGGACGAGAATCTCAATTGGATGCCACGGTTGGCACAATCCTGGGATGTCAACAACGACTACACACAGATCAAGCTCAATATGCGCCAGGGTGTCCAGTTCCACAATGGCAAGGAATTCACTGCCGCAGATGTTGCGTGGAATGTCGAGCGTGTACGAGACATCTCGGTTGGCGGCGTGTTCACCGCGTATGTGGCGAACATTGATAAGGTTGAAACACCGGACAAATACACGGCTATCGTCCATTGCCCGCAACCCTATCCGTACATCAGTCACATCCTGCAGACGTTGAACATGGCGGATTCCGCCAGTATGGGTGCCGATGGCCTTACGCACCCGATCGGTACCGGGCCATTCAAATTTGTTGAGTATGCCCAGGGTGACCACATCACACTTACGAAGAACCCCGACTACTGGCGTAAGGACCTGCCGCACGTCGACGATATGGACATCAAGATTTTCGGCGACCCCCAGGCAATGCAGGCGCAACTCGAAGGCGGAGCCCTGGACCTCGCCATCAATCCAACCCTTCAGGACACCTCCAGGCTGAGTGACGACCCCAGGTACAGCGTCCTCGTCGACAGAAACGCTGGCTCCACATACTGCCTCGTGTTCAATACGGCGGTACCTCCCGGAGATAACAAGGCGTTTCGACAAGCCCTCCGATACGCAGTCGATCGCCAGCGGATCGCGAGCTCGGTTCTCCTCGGGTTCGGGTCGCCGGCCGACCTGCCCTGGTATGCCACATCGCCGGCGTACGACCAATCGAAGGACCAGCTCTACCAGTTCGATCTCGACATGGCCAGATCACTGCTGCAGCAGGCGGGCCTCTCCGACGTAGAGACCGACCTCAACTATTCCTCTGTTGATTCCGAAGCGGCCAGGATGGGTCAGATCATCCAGGCGGACCTGGAAAAGATCGGGGTCAAGGTAGGTCTCAAGCCGACCGATCCACCCACGCTCCTTGCGGCGGAAACCGCACGCCCAGTTCCGACCTATCGAGGCATGGTGGTCTACGCGCAGCCGTTCGGGCATGTCCAACCGGGCGTGATGATCGCCGCCCCGTCGTTTGGTCCTATCTTCAATATCGCGGGGTACCACAGCGACGCCTGGACTGCCGAGAGCTCAGCCTTCGCCAGCGAAACGGACCCGGCCAAGCAGAAGCAGACCTACGCAACGTACAACGATGACCTGCTCGACCTGTCCCTGTCGGTCTTCATCGCCAAGAACTTCCCGCGGGCGCTGACTCCAGCCAATGTCAGGGGAGTGATCTGGAATATGGCGATCATTCTGGACGGTACGGAGGCCTGGATCTCATGAGCGTGCCGATTGAAGTGACTGCGCCAGCCGGCGTGGATGGCTTCTGGCTCTGGGACAACGTGCATGCGCCGCGCCCAATCGCGCCACTATCCGGCGACACGATTACCCAGCATCTTGCCGCCGGGTTTACCCGTGCTATGGCGGAGCTCGGTAGTCGCGCAGTGATGCGGTCGAAGCAGTTCAACCACTATCCATATCACAGCATTGCGGTGCCACCACCCGCCAGCTACGTCGGCGACGATACCCACACGTACCTGGCGAATCTCGAGAACTTCATACCAAGGATCGGCCAACTCTGGCAGGAGCAGTGGTTACCATCCATTCTGCCCGGAGTCAACGAAGCGCGCAGCCTTGACTATGCGGATCTGGACGACGCTGCACTTGTGC
>JAFAPL010000936.1 GCA_019247135.1 Chloroflexota bacterium
CACGGATTGGCGGCTGGCTGCCGGGCGCGCGGGCAACGCCATTCTCGCCGTCAACCCGCATGTGCTGATCTTTGTTCAAGGCATCGAGCACTCAGGCGACGATTGGTACTGGTGGGGAGGCAATTTCCTGGACGCGCGAGCGGCGCCCGTACAGCTTGACGTGCCGGGGCGACTGGTGTACTCGCCGCATGATTACGGCCCCGGGGTGTATGCTCAGTCGTGGTTCGCCGACGCCAATTTCCCTGGCAACATGCCCGCGGTCTGGGATGCGCACTGGGGCTACCTTTCAAATGAACAGATCGCGCCGGTCGTGCTCGGCGAGTTCGGCGGCCGGTCAGTGGGTGATGATCCCGAGGGCGTCTGGCAGCACGCGTTGATGGATTACGCCGACCAGCACGGCATCGGCTGGCTCAACTGGTCCTTCAATCCGGATTCCGGAGACACCGGCGGACTGTTGAGCGATGACTGGCTCAGCGTGGTCCAGGCCAAGACAGACCTGTACCAGGGGCACCTGGCGGCGCCGCTGGGCGTCGGGACATCCGGTGCCTTCGGAGCTGCCCAGCCGGCGCTGAGCATCAATCGGCACACCAGCAGCCAGACCGGATCAACGAACAACCTTGGGCTGACCTTGCAGATCGTCAACGATGGAGGCACGCCCGTTCCCCTGAAGGACGTGGAGGTCCGCTACTGGTTCCGCCCGGGTTCACTCAACGCGAAGGTCACCCAGCAGGTCGATGTCGACTACGCGGCGGTTGGCTCCAAGAACGTCAAGGCGCAGATTGATCCCGCTGACGCGCGTGGCATCGCCACGCTGCACCTCCAGTTTCTGGATGGTGCGGTTAACCCCTACGCCGCTGGCGGAGATCTCGCCGTCCGCATCCACAGGTCAGACTGGTCGAACTACGCCCAGTCAGCCGACCTCGGCGTGGCGCTCTACCGCTCGGGCGCGCTGGTCTGGGGAACTGAACCTTAGAATCGACCCTCGGCAGGCCAGCCACTCGTTGCAGAATGATCTGCACTGGATCGTGAGTTGATCCGCGGAGTCGGACCGGGTGAAACTGCGGCTGACCAACACCCGGAGACCACGCAAGCCGGAGTGTTTCAAGCTTCGAAGACAAGAGTAACCCGGCGCGGCGGCGAGCTTGGATCAATCGATTGCCCCCACCAACTCCGCCTCGCTCAGTTGGACCAACTGGGCCCCGTGCAACTGGGGCGGCATGGCGTATCGGAAGCTCAGACGCTACGGATTGTCAGCCACGCTGCCATGACAAAGACAACGAGTAGCGGCCGTCCGGAGCGATCTCAGCTAGCCGCGGACAGGTGGCGCTCGTCGTCTGGATCCATGGCGCGTCCGCGTCTGATCGTGCGGTTGAGCGCCGCCAGTTTGGGATCCGGCTCGAGCTGCAAACTCCGCGCGAGGACGTCGCGAAACTGCGAGTACGTGCGGATCGCCGCGGCCGGCTGATCGCTGCGCCAGAGGGATTCCATCAACAATAGCACGCTGCTCTCGCGCAGCGGATCCTCACGCCTGGCATGTTTCATAAGATCGATGGCCAGGGAGTATTCCTGGCGCGCGGCGTGCAGGCGGGCGGCCGCATCCAGCGCCTCGAGATAGGCCTCGTGCTCTGCAATGACGAACGGTGCGGCCCAATCCTCGTAACGGAACTCGGGCAGCAGCCCTGTCCGCCGCAGGATGAAGGCGCGGTGATAGCTGATCAGGGCTGCATCAATGTCGCCCCGCGCACGCGCGTGGTCGGCCCGACCTAACTGCACCTGCACCTGCGCCAGGTCAGAATCGTGTGGCAGGCGTGCGTTGAACAGGTATGAACCCTCGTGTTCGACGATGTAGTGCCACCCGGTGCGCCGCGATTGGCCCGCCTCGAGCGCACGCCGCAACACGTGCGCCGTTTGTTTCAAGCGGCCCGAGTCACGCGGCGGTTCGTCGCCGCTCGGCCACAAGCGCTCGAGCAGCTCATCGCGCGGCATAAAGCGGTCCCGTTCGAGGTATAGCAGGACGAACAGGGCTTTGGCCCTGCGGCGCCTGAAGTGTTCGTCGATCACCGCGCGGTCATCGACACAGACGCGCAGCGGCCCGTAGACATTGAGTTGAAGCACAGCTGTTGAGTCAAGTATTCAGCGGGCCCACTCGCTCTGGCCTGAACGCCTCACCCGCGGACTGAACAGGTCCCGAACATTACAGATTGCTGAACCCCCTCGGATCAGGCTCAAATATGACTCGCGCATAACTCGCGGGCGGTAAACCATCTCAAAATTCATGAGCCAGGAGCGGCGCATGACGCGCTTACACACTTTGCTGGGAATCGGCACCACACTTACGCTCGCGGGAGCGCTG